>JAEZZN010000007.1 GCA_023418535.1 Bacillota bacterium
AAAATTATTGACAGAAGAAGAGCATAATGCAATATTAAATAAAGAACCTGGATTATGGATTTCTGTTCAAATTAGAGATCCACAAGGATTTATATTAGAAATTTCAAATACTATATTTGGAGAACAAAAGCTTGATTAAATTTATTTTAATAATATAAATTAATGCCAAGATTATATTTTCAATAAAAACCATTTGGAATATTGAAAAAAAATAATCTTGGTTTAATTTTGTTATAAAAATTATATAAAATTATGAATAATTTATTTAAAATTAAAAGAGTTGAGATTGTATTTATTTTAATATAGAATAGATAGGCAATATCAAAATGAGCGGAGTAGATATGAATAGAATTGATAAAATAGTTGAATTTGTAGATGAAAATAAAATAGTTGCTGATATTGGTTCAGATCATGGAATTACGGCAATTAAAATCTATGAAGAAAAGAATCCTAAAAAAGTAATAGCAACAGATATATCAAAAGAATCATTACAAAAACTAGTTGATAAATTAGAACATTCTAGATATGATATTGAGACGATTGTAACAGATGGTATCAGAGAGCTTCCTAAAAATATAGATGAAATAATAATTTCTGGAATGGGAGGATATCTAATTTCTAAGATAATTAAAAATGGTATTGATGTAGCAAAATCAGCAGATAAACTTATTTTACAAGCGAATAACTCATTAGAGCATTTGAGAAAGTTTTTACATTCAGAAGGTTTTGAGATAATAGATGAAGCAAATGTATATGAGGAAACCTATATATATACAATTATAGTTACAAAATATACAAATAAAGTAAAAAAATATGATAATGAAGAATATTATATATATGGAAAAAAGAATATAGAAAATAAAGATAAATTAACGGTTCAATATATTGAAAGGGAATTAAACCATTCAAAATCAGTTATAAATAATATAAAATCAAATGATACAATTGTTGTTAAAAATCGTATACAAGAATTGGAGAATAAAATTAATCATATGGAGAATTTATTATGCAAATTAAAGAGTTAATTGAATTATTTGAAAAAAAGATAAATCCAAATTTACAAGAGGAGTCGGATAATAGTGGATTACAAATCGGTGATATTAATCAAGAATTAACAGGTGTAATCACAACGCTTGAAATTACTCCAGAAGTTATAGAAAATGCAATAGAAAATAATTGTAATTTAATATTTTGTCATCATCCAATAATTTTTGGTGGAATAAATTCTATTGATAATGACGATTTTAAAGGAAAAAAAATAATAAAAGCAATTCAAAATAATATTGTTATATACGCAAGTCATACTCCTTCAGATATGAAAGGTTTAAATGAATATATTCTAAATAGAATGGGATTTGAATCAGATGGATTTATAAAAGAATATAAAGAAAATCTATATTACGGAAATTTTAGTAATGTAGATATCAAATTTAAAACTTTAATAAAACAAATTAAAGAAAATTTAGATCTAGATAGAGTTATTGTTTATGGAGAAATTGATAAAGTTACTAGAATAGGGTTAGTTACAGGATCTGGTATGGATTTTGTAAATGAAGCTATAGATAAAGGAGTTGAAGTATATATCACAGGAGACATCACTCATCACCATGCAATGGACTCTGTAGAAAAAGGATTAGTTTTAGTAGATATAAGTCATGAAGGTTCGGAAAGATATTTTTCATATTTTGCAGAAAATATCTTAAGTGAATATATTGAAGATGATATAACATTAATAAAATACGAAAATGAAGCAAAATATTTAAGACAGATTTGGTAAAATGTTCGACAAAATAGTGTAATTGTGTTAAATTTAAATAACGAGTATGTCAGATAATCGCGAGATGAAAATTTCGAGGAAAGTCCGTGCACCATACAGCAGAATGCCAGATAACGTCTGGTGGAGGCGACTCTAAGGCTAGTGCAACAGAAATATACCGCAGAATTTATCTTATGTTAATTATAGGCTTCTCACTGACGAATCCAACCAATCGAAGCTCCTAAGGTCGCTTCTCTTGGGGATTCTTGACGTGAGACCTACTTTATATTTCCAATGTTTGATTGGATAAATCCCATCAAACATTGGAGCGCATAAGTTAGGTCTGCAAGGGTGGAAAGGCGAGGTAAGAGCTCACCAGCGTATAGGTAACTATACGGCTATGTAAACCCCATTCGGTGCAAAATCAAAATAGGATAAAAGCCCAGTAGCTGGCTGGGTCCGGTAGGTAGATTGCTTTAATGTATAGGCGACTATACATATAGATAGATGATTATCAAATACAGAACACGGCTTATAGACATGCTCGCCAATTTATATTGGAGGATTTTATGAAATTAAAAATTGTGACAGAAAATTTTATTCCTAAATACGCTACAGAAGGTAGTGCGGGATTTGATTTATTTTGTAATAATGAAGAACCAATAGTAGTTAAACCTAATGAAGTGGCAAATGTTCCAACTGGATTAAAAGTGTCTATTCCTAAAGGTTATTTTGGTGCTATTTATCCAAGATCTTCTGCAGGCATAAAACATAGAATTACTTTAGCCAATACAGTAGGTATAATTGATTCAGATTACAGAGGTGATATTCATATATTTTTTGTAAATAATGGTGATAAAGAACATGTAATACATAAAGGCGATAGATTAGCTCAAATGATTATTCAACCATATGTACAGGTTGAATTTGATATAGTAGACGATCTAGATGAAACAGATCGTGGAGAAGGTGGAATAGGATCTACAGGTAGATAAATGAAATTCGATTTTAAATTAGTAAATTCAAATAAACAATTTAAAGAAATTTCTTCTAATGAATTTAATTCAATAGAAGAAATTTTTAAATATAAAGCATGGAAAAATGATCATATAATAATGCAATTATTAGTTTATGCAAATGAAGAAAGCACTATCAATTTAGAAATAGAAAAAGTAGAAGAAATAGATTTTAAGATATATGCCGTTCAAAAAGTATTAGCTTATACTGGAAAACCATTTGAGCCAATACCTTATAAAGAAAATATAAAAAGAACAGAGGCTTCAGATTTATTGATTGAAACAAATCAAATAAAGCTTAATAAAGGAGAAACTTCATCATTTTTCATAGATATTCATACAAAAAATGCTAAAGATTCAAAAGTAAATATCGTTATAAGTGATGGAGAGAAAAGTGTTAATAAAGAATTAGAATTAAAGATTATTGACAAATTTGTAGAAATAAATAAAGAAATATTTGATATTCATGTGTGGCAATATCCTTACTCATCTGCGGAATACTATGAAGTTGAACCATTTAGTGATTCTCATGTTGAAATATTAAAAAAACATTTAGAACCATATAAGAAATTAGGTGGAGACGCCATAGTTGCTTCTTTATGTGAAGATGCATGGGGAGATCAAACATATAGCAAAAATAAAACAAAATTTCCGTCAATGATTAAATGGAAATTAGAAGAAGAGATGAAATATGATTTTAGTGATTTTGATAAGTGGATTGAAATCACAAATGATTTAGGTTTGGGACAAAAACGAATTATATTGTATGGAATGGCTCCATGGCATGAATCCTTCACTTATATAAAAGATGGAGAATTAGTAAGAGAAAAATATGATATTAAGTCAAAATTATATTTTGATAGATGGATACATTTTTTAGAGCATCTTTACAGACATCTTGAAGATAAAAATATTCACGAAAAAGTTTTTATTGGAATAGATGAAATGGGATTTAATGATGAAATTTTTGAAATTATAGAAAAAGCAAGTAATAAATTAAATATAAATATTAAAGTTGCGGCAGCTATTAATGATTTTGAAAATACAAAAAAATATGGTGAATATATAGAATATGCTTCAGTTTCTTTTATTGAGTATGAAAAAGATAGAAACAAATTCATTGACTTTACAAATGAAAGAAGAAGACAAAATAAATATACATCATTGTATTCATGTACCGGTCATAAGCCTGGAAATTTTGTTTTAAGTCAATTTGGAGAAACTTATATTACTGTTGTACAGTCATTTATCACAGATGGTTTCTTGAGATGGGCATATGATGCTTGGGTTAAAGATCCTTTAGTAGATGTAACGCATGAGTTTTTTGAGCCTGGAGATTGTTTCTTAATATATCCTGCATTAAAAAATCGTGAAAAACCAAATATTTCTATAAGATATTTAAAAATATTGGAAGCTATATATGATGGATATAAATTAAGAAGTATATTAAATGAAGAAGAATTATTTGATTTTTTCAGAAGTTTAGGCACAAAGTTTGTCTGGTCAAATACTTATCCTACAGATGAAGAAACAGATCTATTATTTGAAGATATAGAAAAGATAAAAGAAATTATTAATATAGGAGATAATCGTGAAGCGTGAAACATATGGAGTTTTTACAGCGATTACAATGGTTGTAGGAATAGTTATAGGATCCGGAATTTATTTTAGAGCTGATGATATATTTACATTTACTAACGGAAATTTATTGCTTAGTATAATTGTAATGATTATGGGATCTACTAGCATAATATTTGGTTCGTTATCATTCTCTTATTTATCAAGAAAAACTACTGAATCAGGAGGTGTTATAAATTATTTTGAAACATTTTTATCACATGATTTAGCAAGAGGGTATGGTTGGTTTTTTGCTTTTATATATTTACCTTCTGTATCGGTTGTATTGGGGTGGGCTGCAGCTCTTTATACATTTATTTTGATTGGAATAGATGCTACTTTGCCTATGCAAATAGCGCTTGGCCTGTTTTATAATATATTATTGATAATTATAAATTCATTAAGTAGAAAATTTGGATCAGTCATACAAAATGTTTCTACATTAATAAAATTAATCCCTTTATTTGCTATTGCTATTTATGGATTTTTTTATTCAAATAATTTAGGAAATTTTGATAATATACTAAATGGTTTTGTAAAAGAATTTAAAACTTATACATGGTTAACCGCGCTAGTCCCTTTAGCTTATTCTCTTGATGGTTGGACAATTACACTAAACATTGCCCCTGAAGTAAAGAATTCGAAAAAGAATATGCCGATTGCGCTAATTGTAGGACCGATTATCATATTATTTGTTTACATTGTGTATTTGATTGGTATTTACAGCATACTTGGTCCTGAACAAATTATTTCACTTGGTGATGAGGCGATATTTGTAGCTGGAAAAAAAATATTAGGTGATAGACTAGGAAATGTGTTGTTAACAATTGTAGTGGTTTCAGTGATTGGAGTTTTAAATGGATTGAGCCTTGGTTCCATTAGAATACCTCAAGCATTAGCTGAAAAGAGGATGATATCTGATAAGTGGGAAATATCTAAGATTGATGAGAGGTTTCAAATATCTAAGAAATCAGTTTATATCTATATTGTAACGATTATATTTTGGAATTTCATACACTATTTAGTAATGAAATATAATATTTTTAACGGAAGAGATATTAGCGAAATTTCAATAGTATTTAATTATTTAATTTATATTTTACTTTATAAAAAAACTTTTGAGATAGTAAAAGCAAAGAATAAATTAAAAATGTTTATACCTATTATTGCAAGTATGGGTTCATTAATCATATTAGTAGGATCTTTACTGACAAGTTTTTTATATATAAGTATATTTTTATTAATAAGTGGAATTGTTGTATTTTTGGGGTATAGGTATGTACCTAAGGAATAGAAAGGTGGTGTGTCAGAATGACTAAATTTCTGATACACTACCTTTTTTTTCTGATTCTTTGATGTTTACTTAATCATAAACTTTTGGTTTTAATAGAAATTTTTAGTTTTTTTTAGTTTTTGGCAAAA
>JAEZZN010000098.1 GCA_023418535.1 Bacillota bacterium
CTTTAAGATTACCTAGATTCCAAGTGGTAGATGATAATCAGTCTTATGATACATTTGTAAATGACTTGGGTGTAAATTTTGGGTTTGATTTACCTGAAAATATGTTTAGAATTGGATATTATTCAAGACAAATTGAAGTTAAATTTATGCTAGAACTTAAACCTTTTGAAAGAAGAGAATTTAGACTAAAGGAATTAGAAGGCTATTATAGTGAACCTGAAGAATTAGATACAAGAGATATTGAAACTAATTACTATAAAGTACACATAAATGATAATGCTACACTTGATATTCAAGATAAAAGAACAAATAGAATTTATAAAAATGTATTGATGCTAGAAGATAGCGGAGATATTGGAAATGAATATATTTATAAACAATCATATGATGAAAAAATAGTTAAAAGTAGTGAAATGCTTTCATATAGCGTAGAAAAACTTACTACAAAAGGTTATGTAATAAGAATATATGAAAAACTTACAATTCCAATATCTGCAGAAGATTTATTAGCTGAAGAACAAAGATATTTGGTTGATATAAAAGAAAGAAAATCTGGAAGATCAGACGAAACTGTTGATTTGATAGTATACAAAAAAATTACAATCGATGAACTTTCTCCAACCATTTATACAAGAATTAAACTAAAGAACAATGCTAAAGACCATAGACTTAGAATACTATTTGGTCATGATATTGAAACAGAAAATGTATATGCTGAAAGTATATTTGAAGTTGCAAAAAGACCAGCATATCCACCTAAAACATGGGAAAATCCCGACTATTCACAAAACTTAAATAGATTTGTAATGGTTAAGGATGAAAATGGTGGATTTACAGTATCTACAATTGGTGTGCAAGAATATGAACAAAAAGACGAAGGTTTATATCTAACATTATATAGATCAACAGGAGAAATGGGAGATTGGGGACATTTCCCAACTATAGATTCTCAATTAATGGATAAAGATATGGTATTTAAGTTTAATTTAGATTTCTTCGCAAAAGACTATTATTCATCATGGCAAAGAGTAATAGGAAATAGAGTTCCTTATTTCACAGCACAAATAGGTAAAACTGGAACTAAAATAGGGAAGGATAAAAAAGTAGATGTAGATATAAAATCAAATACTTTCTCAACGCTTTATAGAAACTTTGACGGAGAAGCGATACTTCGTATCTATAATCCAGACAATATTACCCATAGAATTGGAAATGTAAATGGACAATTTTACAATATCTTGGGAACAAAAGCTGTTGATCAAGAAGAATACGATAAATCTTATTTAAACCCGTTTGAAATTAGAACATTAAAAATGGAGGAATAGTGAAAGACTTAGTTCAAGGATTAATAGATAAAGTAAACAATTCAGATATGGTTTCGGAAAAAATAAAAAAAATGTTTGAAACAGCGATAAATAACACATTTATTACAACGATAAAAATAACAGATAGAGATGATGCCTTTGTAATCACAGGGGATATAGACGCTATGTGGCTAAGAGATTCAGCAGGGCAAATCAGACCACTATTTTATATTGATAGTGATGGAGCAAATGACTTAATTAAAAAAGTATTAAAAAGGCAATGGTTTAGTATTGAAAAGGACACTTATGCTAACGCTTTTAATGAGACAGCAAGTGGTAAAGAGTGGAATAAGTACGATATTACAGATCATAATCCATGGGTATGGGAAAGAAAATATGAACTTGATTCTTTAGCATATATTATGCAGATTGCACACTTGTACTATGAAAAAACAAAAGATGAATCATTTTTTGATGAAGATTTTTTAAGAGTGTTAAGAATTTTAGTTGATCAAATAGAGCTTGAACAAGATCATTCAAAATCTCCATACTATTTTGAAAGACCTGAAGCATGGGCTCCTACTGACACACTAAGAGGCGGAAAAAATGGAACTCCTGTAGGATATACAGGTATGAGTTGGACAGGATTTAGACCAAGCGATGATAGCTGTGTTTATCAATACTTAGTACCAGCAAATGCTTTTACTGTAGTTTCACTTAGAAGACTTTCAAAAGTTTTATCAGAAATAAAATCAATAAATGATGATGAATTAATAGCGAAAATGGAAAGACTTGCAGATGAAATTGATAAAGGGATTAAAGACTTTGCATTAATGGAATCTAAAGAGCATGGTGAAATTTTAGCATACGAAGTAGACGGACTTGGAAATCAATTATTTATGGATGATGCAAATGTACCAAGCTTGCTTTCTTTATCTTATTTAGAATATTTTGATAATAATGATAAATTATATCAATCTACTAGAAATGCTGTTTTATCTAAAGAAAATCCTCTATATTTTGAAGGGAAATTTGCTAAAGGTGTAGGATCAAATCATACTCCTGATAACTATATTTGGCATATTGCTTTATCAATACAAGCAATGACAACAGATGATAGAAAAGAAATAGAACAAATTTTAGAATATTTTGAAAAAACTGATGCAGGAACTAATTTATTGCATGAAGGATTCCACAAAGATAATCCAGAAGAGTATACTAGAGATTGGTTCTCATGGTCAAACTCACTATTTTGTGAAGCTGTACTTAGATATATAGGAGTAAAGATGATAAAAGCCTAGCAGGCTAGGCTTTATCTCTTTGTGAATAGATTTCACAAATTATATCTATGTAAATTAATAATGGTGCCATTTTAGAAATTGAATATTGATGGATTGAATAATTAGGAACCTTTATATAATAATCGGATAATTCTTCAAGTCGTGTATTATTTTCTCCGGAAATTGAAAGAATTTTAGCATTATGATCTCGGGCAGATTTAGCACCTTTTACGATATTGTCGTTTTCACCTGAAAGGGATAGACAAATCATTAAAGAGTTTTCTTTTAGATTAGCAGTGAGCATATCTATTCTATATGGTTCTTTAGCGTAGTCTGTATTATATAAGCCCAACTCACCAAGTTTATATATAAATTCATTAGCTAATAATCCACTTGAACCAATATCTACGACTATAATTTTATTAAATTTATCTAGATTGTGAATAAGTTCTACAATGTCATCGTCTAGTTTTTCTATATAGCTAATAATAGAAGAATATCTATCTTGAGTGATGTAATTGAATGATGTGTCATCATTACTTAGTGCATATTTTAATTCAGTAAAACCATTAAATCCAAGTTTTTGGGAAAATCTAGTTATTGAAGAGTTTGAAATAAAAAACTCATGCGCAAAAGTATTGATATCTGATTCAGCTATATTAAAGTCACTTTTTTTGAGTTTTTCTAAAATTGACTTCTCAAGGTTTGACAATGAAACATTGTTTCTTGAAACAATATTCATAATATAATTATATGATTTATTTGCCATATTTTCTCCTTACAATATATTATAGCAAATAATTCGATAGGAGGTAAAATGTATTTAATTTTTGATAT
>JAEZZN010000099.1 GCA_023418535.1 Bacillota bacterium
GATTTCCCCCTTATTTCGCACCCATACGGATTTCACGTTTCGCCAATTTAACGGATTCACTTAGATGGCGTTTTGCCGGACAGACAAAACTGCAAATCCCACATTCCATACATTGGTCAGCATGAAGATCGATGGCAATGTCCACTCTTCCTTTTAAAATTGCAGCATTGATGTCCGTTGGATTAATATGGCCGGACAATGATCAATACATCTGGAACATTTTATACAAGGCGACTCTTCATAAGGCGGTTTTTCTTCTGTGGTAAATACCAGTATTCCCGAAGTGGTTTTTGTAATGGGGCTGTCCATATCAAAAACAGATTTTCCCGTCATCGGACCACCACAAATAATCTCTACCACATCATCTTTTAAGCCTCCACAGGCCTCTAAAATATCTCCAACCGGTGTTCCGATGGGCACCAAAAGATTTTTCGGATTTACAACACCGGATCCACTAACGGTTAATACACGTTCTACCGTTGGAAGACCTTTTTTAATGGCATCGTAATAGGCCAAGGTCGTCCCCACATTTGTTAAAAAGACACCAACATCATTGGTAACCCCATTTTGAGGTACAATCCGTTTTACCAAAGCTTCGGATAAACGTTTGGAATCCCCTTGAGGATACTTTGTCTTACAACTAGCTACCATTAAATCCGAAAACTCAGGATTCGTTTTCACCAATTCCTCCATTTTAGAAATGGCATCCGGTTTATTTTCTTCAATGGCTATGTAGGCTTCTTTCGTTTTATATAGGTCAGCAAAAAGCTTTAACCCGGCCATAATCTCATCGGCTTTTTCCAACATAATTCTGTGGTCACAGGTTAAAAACGGTTCACATTCCGCTCCATTTAGGACAACGATATCCAAAACAGGATCATCGGACTTAAGCTTTGCATGTAAGGGAAATCCTGCACCACCCATCCCGACAAGTCCGGACTTTTTAACAAAATCCATTATTTCTTCAATGGGTGCCGCTTCATAGTTCGTCATCGGATGTAAACTTTCATCCAAGGTGTGGAGACCATCAGACTGTATGGTTACACAATCACAATATCTGCCATCGGATGTGTACTTCTTGCCTATGGCAATAACTTCGCCGGAGACACTTGTGTGAACAGCTGCAGAAATAAAGGCGTCACTATTACCTACAATCTGTCCTACCTTTACCTTATCTCCTTTGGCTACCACAGGAGTACACGGAGCACCAATATGTTGACTCATTGGGATATGAACCACAGCCGGTTCTGGAATCTTCTCAATGGGACATTTTTCGGTGAGCGTTTTATGCTCATTCATATGTACTCCTCCCACAGAAAATGTGAGATTTTTAAGATTCATATTCGTCACCTCTTCATACCATCTTCTCGCTAAATTCATTTAGTAAGCTAACACTTTCAATTACAATTATAACATTATTTTATGAATATGCATATTAATATTTTGAAAAACTGGTCACTTTCCTGTCGTTTTTAAAGGACGTAATCCCTTGAAATCAGTGTATATCCGACTTATCCTTTGGTTTTTTTTATAAAAATTAACATCAATTATTTCAAAAAAAAGCCTCGTTGTAAAAACGAGACTTTAACATCATTTATACAGCCGTTGCTTTTTTCTCGGTGCTTTTCATGTATAGATACATAAGCACAAGTCCTACTACACTTAACCCAATGGAAATGGTAAAGGCTAAAGAGTAATCTCCACCACGAGCTTCCGTTAGTACAGCAGCCATACGTGGCCCGAAAATAGATGCTAAGCCGTAGGCCGTAAACATATAACCATAATTGGAGCCATTATACTTCGATCCAAAGTTTTCTGCGGTAATGCCCGGATAAATTCCTAAAAATCCACCAAAACAAAGGGCGATTAATAAAATACCACCAATGGAAATCATACCTAAACTCTTCATAATAAGAAGTAATAAGCCTAAGCCTGATACGATAAACATCGCCATAACCGTTTTATAACGGCCGACTTTATCAGATACTGAACCCCAAACAATACGTCCACCGGTATTAGCAAGTGCCAACAAACTAACGGTTAAGGTTGCCACCTCTCGGCCAAATCCTAAATACTTATCCACGATATTGGCAGCGTGGCCAATGATCATCAATCCACCTAAACATCCAAAGATGTAAATGACCCATAACAATTTAAATGCCTTGGTCTTCATCATTTCTTTCGGTTTCAAATCACCGGTGTCTTCAACACTTGCAGCACTTGCAACCGTTTTTGGTGCAGAAATAACAAGAGATGCTAGACAGATTAAGGTTAATAAACCAATCCCTAAAAACCGAAAGGCTAATAGGACGCCAAATTTATCAATAAGTGCTACAGCAATCGGTGCTAAAAGAACAGCTCCGGAACCAAAACCTGCGGCGGTTAAACCTCCTGCCAAACCTTTTTTATCCGGGAACCATTTAACGGTGGTAGCCGTAGTACAACCATAGGCCATCCCAATCCCGAATCCTAAAATCAATCCATAGGTAATGTAAAGCATGATAAGACTTTTTGTAAAACCTGTTAAAATCATTCCTATCCCAAACATCAATCCGCCCATAAAGGTGATTTTTCTTGGCCCTTCTTTATCTTGCCTGGGTCCAAAGATGATCATGGCAATAGGAACCATAGCAAAGGATATACTAAAAGCCAAGCTGGCTTGGGATGTGGTCCACCCAAACTCTTCCATTAACGGCCCTTGAAAAACAGACCAAGCGTATCCGGCCCCAAGTCCTAAATTAATGAGAACACATG
>JAEZZN010000117.1 GCA_023418535.1 Bacillota bacterium
AATTTTATTAAATAGGATAAAATAAGAAACCTAAGCTGTATTAACAACACCATTTAACATATAAGAATCTAGGAGTAAGAAATATGATACTCAAAGAATATGACAAAGTCATAACCTTAGTAGAAAAGGAAGGATTTCCACCTGGTACTACTGGAATTATTGTAAGTTTTTATGCCAATTCAGATTTATGCGAAGTGGAACTTTGGGAAGAAGATGATTATCCTATAGATGTTGTAACTTTTAATTTAAATGAACTGGAAATATTATAATACAGTTAATAGTTAAAATTACAAATGTTAAAAACATTAAAAAAATTGATAGAACTCAACTCTATCGTTTTTTTTTTACAAAATTAATGGAAATTACACTTAACAAATAATGCAAAGCGCACTGTACTAAAAATGCAAAGTTAACTTATCAAATTTTTGTGCAAGTTATTGTTTCATTTATGTTGAAAATATATTGGTCTAGAAAAATATAGTTTATATAGATCGAAAAATTATGGTGGAAAACCACCTAAATTTTTCGAGTTAATTTGCTTTAGTTGCATAGTAGTGATAAAATAAAATCGAAGTAAAAAGGTGGAAAACCACCTTAATTGTTCCTGAGGTGTAATATGATTATTAAACGTGATTATTATTTAAATAAAATTATTGATAAAAGAGACAATGGTAGGATAAAGATTATTACAGGTATAAGAAGATGTGGTAAATCATATCTGTTATTTAATTTATATTATGATTACTTATTATCTAAGGGAATCAGAGAAGATCAAATTATTACTATTGCACTTGATGAAATTGATAATTTAGAATTTAGGAATCCATTTAGGCTAAATGAGTTAATTAAGGAAAAAGCTAAAAATAGAAATAAAAGATACTACATTTTTATTGATGAGATTCAATTATCTGAAGCTGTAAGCAATCCCTATATTGATAGCAAAAAAAACAATGTGACCTTTGTTGATGTCTTGCTCGGACTTATGAAATACGAAAATTTAGATATTTATGTAACAGGTAGTAATTCTAAGATGCTTTCATCTGATTTGTTAACACAATTTCGTGATCGTGGAGATGAAATACATGTAAACCCTTTATCATTTTCTGAAATTTATGAATTGTATGATAAGAAAGATTTGGCTTTAGAACATTATATGGTTTATGGAGGCATGCCATACATTTACAGTTTAAAAAGTGATGAAGAAAAGAGCCAATATTTAAAAAATCTATTTCAAGAAACTTATATAAAAGATATTCTTGAACGAAATAATATCAAAAATGATGAAGAGATTCTTGAATTATTACTTGATTTCATTTCGTCAGCTATTGGATCATTAACCAATCCAACAAAACTTTCAAAAAGATTCTTTTCAGAGAAGAAAATAAATATAAATTCAACTACAATTTCTAAATATCTCAAGTTTTTTGAAGAGGCATATGTTATATATTATGTAAATCGATATGACGTTAAAGGGTCAAGATATTTTTCAACTCCATTAAAATACTATTTTGCAGATATAGGTCTTAGAAACGCAAGATTGAATTTTAGACAGGTTGAAGAAACTCATATTATGGAGAATATTATCTACAATGACTTGCTTCGAAGGGGATATAATATTGATGTCGGTGTCCTTGAACATGAATTTAATAAAGATGGGGACAGGAGAAAGGTTCAACTTGAAGTTGACTTTGTTATTAATAAAGGCCATCAAAGATATTATATTCAATCAGCGTTAAATGTTGACACTACTGAAAAAAGAGAGCAAGAAACAAGATCACTTACTAAAATAGATGATTCATTTAGAAAAATAGTAATAGTAAGGAACCGAATAATTCCTAGACACGATAATGATGGAATTTTATATATTGGTTTAGAAGATTTTTTATTAAATGATAGTATTATAGATTTATAAAATGTTTCATGAAGAATAAAATCTAAAAAAGTTATCTGATAGGAATCTAAAAATATATACAAATCTTATATATCAAATGTCAAGTAAAAATGAAGAAGAACGCCAAAGAAATGTAACGGTTGTAGGCTTCTTAGAAATCTATGAAAATAGCCTAAAAAGATGGATTTATATACATGGAAAAGGTTAAGAAAGAAGAGTTCCATAGAATTAAATATTGTAACTATAATAATCAAACTAAGTCAGCATGAAAACATACCAAAGCAATGAAGAACTTAAAAACGAAATACAAAAATCATTTGAAAAATACATTTCAGACTTTGACAATATCCCAGAAAATCTTAAAGATAAAAGCGTTGAAGAGGTTGATAGAACTCCAGCTGAAAATCTTTCCTATCAAGTAGGATGGACCTCGCTTCTTCTAAAATGGGAAAAAGACGAGAGAAATGGACTTGAATTCAAGACTCCATCCGATAATTATAAATGGAATCAAATCGGGGATTTGTACAAATGGTTTACAGACACTTATGCTCACAAATCCTTAAAAGAATTAAATGAAATGCTGACAAATAATGTTGAAGTAATTTATAAAATGATTGATAATTACACAGATGAAGAACTATTCACTCCACATCAGCGTAAATGGACTGAAGAAGCAACCAAAACAGCCACATGGGAAGTCTACAAATTCATTCATATCAATACAGTTGCACCATTTGGAACATTTAGAACGAAGATTAGAAAATGGAAGAAGATTGCGATGTAGGAGAAATGGAGATAGTTAAGTAAATCATTTTTAGAGAAGAATTCTATTTAGAATTATTGCCAAATACTGGAATGAAAAGTTACCAAATACTGGAATGAAAAGCCGCCAAATACTGGAATGAAAATACGACAAATACATGAATCAAAAGTAAAATTAACTTAAAAAACGGTTCATATGCCTACAATAGAAAAGATGGGGTCTAAGTTGTGCGGATTGGGGTGTTGAGAGATATAGGGAAATATCTAATAACAAATTAATTAAATATAATAATCAATCAGGAGAGAAAGATGAATATTATAAGAATGCCTATTATTAATGGTATAACACCAACTTTGTTAAAAGGAACAGATCGTTATGCATACGGATTAAGTGATTTTGAGAATGCTTGGGATTTAGAAGATTGGCAAGAAAATGGTGGATATCAAGGATCTGTTCTTTATTTATATGATTTATATGAAAACAAAATTTACATCCCTTTTGAGAAGAGGAAAAATGTCCTTTATCAAGAGCCTTTATTTTATAATGATATGATATACTTTTTACAAATAGATTATGACAATCAAAAAATAAACTTATATCATCTTTCATCCAGTAAACCACTAGAAAAAGTAACAGACTTCTCTATTGGTGAAGTTAATCTCTACAACTTAGGTTTAACAGGAGAAAAAGTCCATATTACAAGTCAAGACGATAGCTTTATATCATATTATCCTGAAAGATTTGAAATTAAACTTGAGCCAAATGAAAGTGTCATTTGCATAGCCGATGGTAAAATTTATATAAATGCCTGGATTGAAGAAGGAGTTGAAAATGACGAGATTACAAATAACTACTCTTACTATGAAAAAATCCTTATAAAAGATAAAGAAGGAAAACTACTATCAGAAGAAGTGGGCTCCCTAACTCAATTTCCAGATGGAAAATGGAGAATATCATAAATGGATAAAAATGGAAAATAAACAACTGATTACAAACTCTATTTAGAATTAATGTAGAAATGGAAATGATTCTGAATTGGGTTTGTTTTATATAAAAAACCGGGTGACGCATAAATGCATCACCCGTAAAACTTATGTTCTTAGTTCGTAATGGTATTATATGTAAAATGGTGAGAATAGTCAATTAATACTAATGACAAAGTTTTCTTAAAATATAGTTTTATAGTACAATTATATTAATTAGTTTTATAGAAATAAGGAGAATTTATATAATGAAAGAAAATCTATTTGATAAGATTGAGAGATTATTAAAAACTAAAGGGAATTATATATCAGAAGAAGGAGATTTATTAAAAGCAAGAGTATATTCAGATATTATGACTATGGATAGAGAATTATTAAGTTTATTATTATCTGATGAAGAAATTAAAAATGCTTTTTTTGTAAACATAGACGATACATTAGTATTTGATAAACAAAAATTTGCATGGATAATTGATTCGAAAGAATTTCTACCAGATTCTTATACATCATATTCTAATAAAATTGGTTTAACAAGTAATGGTAATTATATTAGTAGTAAAAATGATGTTGTTTTAGATTTTCCTTATAAAGATTGTGTACTTGAAGGTGGTCAGGATAAAGATGATCAAAAACGTGATGAAATATTTTATAACGAAACTATTGCTCAAGATGAAATTCGTAGAATGCTTGACCCTAAAGTTTTTACAAATGTAAAGAGATACACTAAAGATGGAGTAGAAGAAAATATTACATTTACAGAAGATGACAATTTAATAATTAAGGGAAACAATTTAATAGCACTTACTTCACTTCTTAAAAGATATGAAGGTGAAGTTAAATGTATTTACATAGATCCTCCTTATAATACTGGAAGTGATTCATTTAAATACAATGACGCATTTAATCATTCTACCTGGTTAACTTTTATGAAGAATAGGTTAGAAATTTCTAAAAAGCTTTTGAACAATGAGGGAGTAATCTTTGTTCATTTAGATGATAAAGAAGTACATTATTGTAAAATATTAATGGATAACGTTTTTGGTAGAGATAATTTTATTGCATCAGCACCAAGAATAACGGGAGCTGGAGCGGCAGCAAACAGAGCAGATTATGTGTTAAGAAAGCCTTATGATTTTATATTAATTTATGCTAAAGATAAAACAAGAGTAAAATTTGAAAAAATTAATAAAGGTAAAAAAGTTTATGAGTATGAAGACGAATATGGAAAATATACTCTTGGTGAATTTCAAGCTTCTGGTTCCGATTCCTATAAGGAAGATAGACCAAATTTATATTATCCTATCTATCTTTTTAATGACAATAAGTTATCATTAAATAAAACTAATGATAGTGTTGAAATACTTCCAGATAAGGTTAAGGGTAAAGATGGAAGATGGATGTGGAAAAAAGAAAAATTTGAGAAAGATAAAGAAAAGTTTTTATATTATGATGGGAACAAAATAAAAAGAAAAATTTATTATGACGAAAATAAAGATCAAAATATATTACAAAATGATAAAGCTTTTTTCGATGATACGAACTTTAGAAACGCTAAAGGAACAAATGAATTAAAAGAGTTATTAGGAGTTGGAATATTTAACAATCCTAAACCAGAAAGTTTAATTTTTAAATTAATAAATTTAACAACGCATGAAAAAGAGATAATTCTTGACTTCCATTTAGGTTCAGGAACTACCGCAGCAGTAGCTCATAAAATGGGGCGTCGATACATTGGTGTTGAACAAATGGATTATATCCAAGATATAACTGTAGAAAGATTAAAGAAAGTCATAGAAGGTGAACAAGG
>JAEZZN010000015.1 GCA_023418535.1 Bacillota bacterium
AAAAAGTAACACAATTAATTGAAGATGTAAAAGGTTTAACAGTATTAGAATTAGCTGATTTAGTAAAAGCTTTAGAAGAAGAATTTGGTGTATCAGCAGCAGCTCCAGTAGCAGCAGTAGCAGCAGCACCAGCAGCAGGTGGAGATGCACCAGCAGCAGATGCAGCTCAATCAGAATTTGATGTAGTATTAACTTCAGCTGGTTCAGCTAAATTAGGCGTAATCAAAGTAGTTAAAGAAGTTACTGGATTAGGCTTAAAAGAAGCTAAAGAATTAGTAGATTCAGCTCCAAAAGCAATTAAAGAAAAAGTTTCTCAAGAAGAAGCTGATGAATTAAAAGCTAAATTAGAAGAAGCTGGAGCAACAGTTGAATTAAAATAGTTTTAATTTACAAAATTACATGGCAGGATTCTGCCATGTTTTTTTTGATTAAAATAAATTAATCGTAAATATTTGTTTAGAATTAATATAATAAAGAAATAAATTTTATTTTATAAATGAAATATTATAAAATATATCGCAAAATTTGGTTTTGATCTTTCAATTTGGTAGAATATAAATATTGATTGGGAGAGATGATATGGAAAAACAAAAAAATAAAATTAATTATCAATTAAAACTTGAAGAAATTTTAAAGGAAGAGTCTAAACATGATAGAACTCCTAAATTACTTTTACATAGTTGTTGTGCGCCTTGCAGCACATATGTACTAGAGTATCTAACTCAATATTTTGATATTGATGTTCTATATTATAATCCGAATATTCATCCTACAGAAGAATTTTATAAAAGAGAAAAAGAACAAGAGAGATTTATAAGTCTTGTGAATAAAGTAAATGAAATTAATTTGATTAAGACAGATTATAATCCAAAAGAGTATTTTTCTGTTGTGAAAGGTCATGAGCTTGATAAAGAGGGCGGCCCCAGATGTTCTATTTGTTTTGAGCTTAGACTTGGAATGGCAGCTCAATATGCTAAAAAGCATGGTTATGATTACTTTACAACTACACTTTCAATAAGTCCTCATAAAGATGCACAAATAATTAATCAAATTGGAGAAAATTTAGAAGAAAAATATAATGTAAAATATCTATATGCAGATTTTAAAAAGAAAAATGGGTTTAAGAGATCATTGGAACTTTGTGAGAAATTCGATATATATAGACAAAATTATTGTGGATGTGTATTTTCTCTTAAGGAAGCAAGAGACAGACAAAAACAGAAAGAATTATTAGAGCAAGAAAAGCTTGAAGCAGAATTAAAAGAAGATTTAAAAGGCGTGAACGCTCAATAATCTTCGTATATTTGACATATTTATAATACTAATGTAAAATTGTAAAAAAATAATATTTATCAAGAGAGATGGAGGGAACAGACCCTATGAAGTCCAGCAACCTATTAAATTAGGTGCTAAATTCTGCAGCGAAGCTGAAAGATAAGACAAACAATCCTTACCTTTTGGTGAGGAATTTTTATTTTAAATGAAAAGAGGTATTTATGAGAAAGTTACTAACATCTGAATCGGTTGCAAAAGGGCATCCTGATAAAATATGTGATCAAATATCTGATTCAATACTTGATGCATATTTAGAACAAGATAATAATTCAAGAGTGGCATGTGAAGTTATGGTAGCAGGAAATAGCGTAAATATAGCAGGAGAAATCACTTCAAATGCCACAGTTGATATAGAAAAAATTGCTAGAAAAACTATTTATGATATAGGATACAATAATGACGAATATGGATTTAATTCAAATACTTGTGAAATATCAATAAATATAAATGAACAATCTTCCGACATTGCTTTGGGAGTTGATAATTCAATGGAATCAAAAGATAAGAGTATAGATCCTTATGATAAGATTGGAGCAGGGGATCAAGGAATTATATTTGGTTATGCAACTGATGAAACAGAGGAATATATGCCTTTACCAACTGTAATGGCTCGTAAAATAATAGAAAAATTAAATGAAGTAAGAGTTACAAATAAAATAGATTATTTAAGACCGGATGGGAAGAGTCAGGTAACTATTGAATATAAGGATGGAAAACCAAATAGAATTGATACTGTTTTGGTGTCAACACAACATAATCCTAATGTCGATTTAGAAAAGATTAAAAAAGATATAACTGAATTGGTAATAAAACCAGTTATAGGAAAAGATATAATCGATGAAAATACTAAGTATTTAGTAAATCCAACTGGAAGATTTGTAATAGGGGGTCCAATTTCAGATGTTGGTCTTACAGGAAGAAAAATTATAGTAGATACTTATGGTGGATTTGCTAAACATGGTGGTGGTGCATTTTCTGGTAAAGATGCTTCTAAAGTAGATAGATCGGCTTCATATATGACAAGATATATTGCAAAAAATATTGTAGCAGCAGGATTAGCTAAAGAAGTAGAGGTAGGAGTTGCTTATGCAATAGGTGTTGCAAGACCAGTTTCAGTATATGTAGACAGTTTTAATACCGGAATACTTGATGATGATAAATTGACTGAAATAGTTTTAAAAGAATTTGATTTAAGACCTAAAGCAATTATAGATAAATTGAAATTACAAAAACCTATATTCAAGCAAACAGCTTTTTATGGACATTTTGGAAGAAATAAAGAAGTGTTTACTTGGGAAAAATTGGATAAAGTAGAAGATTTAAAAGAATATATTTAAAATAATAAAAAATACTATATTAAAAAGTCTATAAATATATATATATAATTGTAATGCACCAATATAAAACATCTATATGTTATAATCTATAAAGAGGGAAATATGGATTTAGAATTTTATATGAATGAAGCATTAAAAGAAGCGAATATTGCGAAGGATATTGGAGAAGTTCCGATTGGTGCTGTTGTGGTTTTAAACAATGAAATTATAGGATATGGGCATAATAGTGTCGAATTATCAAACCACTCGTTTGAGCATGCAGAAATAAATGCTATTAAAATGGCTCAAGACCATATTGGAGATTGGAGACTTACTGATTGTTATTTGTTTTCAACATTAGAACCTTGTATTATGTGTGCTGGAGCAATAATCCAAAGTAGGATTAAAACTTTAGTGTATGGAGCTAAAGACAGTAAAGGCGGATTTGCAGGATCTGTACTTAATATAGTAGGTAATAATGTTTTTAATCATCAAGTTGAAGTGATTACTGGTATAAAAGAAGAAGAATGCAAAAAAATAATAGTTGATTTTTTTAGAGAGAGAAGACAAAAATGACTAAATTTACACATTTACATTTACATACACAATATAGTTTACTTGATGGATTTGGTAAGATTGATAAAGTTATTCAAAGAGCAAAAGATTACAATATGGATGCTGTAGCAATCACTGACCATGGAGTAATGTTTGGTGCTGTCGAATTTTATAAACAAGCTAAAAAAGCTGGAATTAAGCCCATTATAGGATGTGAAGTATATATAAGTCAAAATTCTTATCTTTCAAAAACTCCAAAAGATAAAAAGAGATATCATTTAGTTCTGCTAGCAAAAAATTGGACAGGATATCAAAATCTTATAAAAATTGTTTCTGAAGCATATGTAAATGGTTTTTATTATAAACCAAGAATTGATAAAGAGTTTTTAAGAAAGCATAGCGAAGGAATAATTTGTTTATCTGCTTGTTTAGCTGGAGAAGTTCAAGATTATCTAAAAATGGAAGACTTTGAGGGGGCTAAAAAAGCTGCTCTTGAATATAATGAAATATTTGGTGCTGGTAATTTTTATCTTGAAATGCAAGATCATGGACTAATAGAACAAAAGCGTGTTAATATTTTGCAAAGAAAATTAAGTAAGGAAACAGGGATACCTTTAGTAATCACAAATGATGTCCACTATACAGATCAAGATGATTCTAAAGCTCAAGATATACTTCTATGCATAGGAACTGGTTCAACTGTAAATCAGCCTAAAAGAATGAGATTTCCAAATGATCAATTTTATCTAAAATCAGCAGAGGAAATGGTTGAGTTATTTCCTGATGATATTGAAGCTATTGAAAATACAAATAAAATAGCTGAAATGTGTAATGTGGAGTTTGAATTTCACAAAATGCATCTACCATTTTTTGAAGTAGATAAAGATCATTTTGAGTATTTAAAAGAACTTGTATATAAGGGGATTGAAAAAAAATATTCTGAAATTACAGATGAAATCAAGACAAGAGTAGATTTTGAACTTGAGATGATAAATAAAATGGGATTTACAGACTATTTTTTAATTGTCTGGGATTTCATAGATTATGCAAAGAAAAATGATATACCAGTAGGCCCCGGAAGAGGTTCCGCTGCCGGTTCCATAGTTTCATATGCATTGGATATTACAGGAATTGACCCATTAGAATACGACTTACTATTTGAAAGATTTTTAAATCCTCAAAGAGTTTCAATGCCAGATATAGATATTGACTTTGATTATGAAAGACGAGATGAAGTAATTGAATATGTAAAGAAAAAATATGGAGAAGAAAAAGTTGCTCAAATAGTAACTTTTGGAACTATGGCTGCAAGAAACTCTATAAGGGATGTAGGTAGAGTTTTAGATATTGAACTTTCAAGAGTTGACAAGATTGCTAAACAAATTCCACAAGAAATTAACATGACAATCGATAAGGCTTTAAAAGTTTCCAAAGATTTCCAAGATTCATATAAACAAGACAAGATAAATCAAGAATTAATAGATATGGCAAGAGCAGTAGAAGGGATGCCAAGACATACCTCAACTCATGCTGCAGGTATAGTAATAGCATCAAAGCCTGTAGACGAATTTGTACCACTTTTAAGAACAGGTGATCAGATATCTACGCAATATAATATGATTGAACTAGAAGAACTTGGTCTTTTGAAAATGGATTTCTTAGGATTAAGAACTTTAACAGTAATTAAAGATGCTGTAGATCTCGTTAAATATAATTATGGAATTGAAATTGATATAAATAATATCGATGTAAATGATCAAAATGTAATGAAGATATTTAATAAAGGCGATACTATAGGAATTTTTCAATTTGAATCTGAAGGTATGAGAGCCTTTTTAAAAGAATTGAAACCAACTAGATTTGACGATTTAATTGCGGCTAATTCACTGTTCAGACCAGGACCGATGAATGAAATTCCTAATTATATTAGAAATAGACATAATCCAGAATTTGTTGAATATTTACATCCATTACTCAAACCTATACTTGAATCTACATATGGAGTAATTGTATTTCAAGAGCAAGTAATGCAAATAGTGCAAAAATTAGCAGGTTTTAGCTTAGGTGAAGCTGATAATCTAAGAAGAGCTATGGGTAAGAAAAAAATGTCAATCATGGAAGAAAATAGAGAATACTTTATTCATGGTAGGATTGAGGATGGAGAAATTCAAGTTGCGGGTGCTGTTAGAAACGGTGTTGATGAAAAAGTTGCGAATAAGATATATGATTTAATGATTGATTTTGCGAAATATGCATTTAATAAATCTCACTCAGCAGCATATTCATATGTAGCAATGCAAACAGCGTATCTTAAAAAGAATTATCCACATGAGTTTATGGCTTCATTACTATCTTCTGTGATGGGATCAACAGATAAAGTTCATTTATATATAAAAGAGGCTAAAAAACTGGATATAGAAATACTTCTTCCATCTGTAAATTATTCTTATCAAAAATTCTCGGTAGAAAATAAAAAAATAAGGATAGGACTTTCAACTATTAAAGGAGTAGGAAATTCTCTTGCTAAAACAATAGTAAAAGAAAGAAAACAAGGAAGATTTACATCATTTGAAAATTTTATAGAGAGAATGTCAAATAGAGATGATGTAAATATTAATAAATCAAGTTTAGAAGCTATGATTTTATCAGGAGCATTAGATGATTTTGGACTAAAAAGATCACAAATGCAAAATATATATATTGATTTGTTAGCTTCATATAACAATCGTGATAAAAACAATATTCAAGGTCAAGAAGATATGTTTAGTATGTTTCAAGAGACCGAAAATCATATAAATATACCTGAAATGGATGAGTTTAAGAAGATGGATTTCTTAAGATATGAGAAAGAATATTTGGGAGTTTATATTTCAAATCATCCATATGCAGAATATGGAAAAATGGTGGAAAGACATATTAACTTTACAACACTTGATTTAATAGAAAAAGAAAATCTAAATAATAAAAATGTTAAAATGGGTGGAATAATTACAAATATAAATAGAATATTAACTAGAAAAAATGATCCTATGGCATTTTTACAAGTAGAGGATAATTATGGAACTATAGACATAGTTGTATTTCCGCAAGTTTATGAAAAATATAAAAGTGTTTTATTAGAAGATAATGCAATATTAATTGAGGGTAATTTACAAATATCTGATGTAGAGAATCCAAGCGTAATAATGAGATCTGTTAGAGAAATAAATGAAGAAAATTTTACGAAATCTAATGAAAAAAATGGTATAATTAAAGATAATTGCGAGCTATATTTGAAAATGTGTTATAAAAATAATAAAATATATAATGATGTTAAATCGTTACTAAACAAATATAGAGGAAATTCCAAGGTAACTATATATTTTTATGATACTAATAAATACGGAGTATTAAAAGATATTACAGTAGATTTGAATAATGAGAATTTATTGGTGGAGTTAAAAGCTATTTTAGGCGATGACAATATTGTAATAAAGTAGGAGGCATGATGAAAACTATTGGTATTTTAACTTCTGGTGGTGATGCGCCAGGAATGAATGCTGCAATAAGAGCTGCTGCAAGAGCAGCATTTGCTAGTGGATTAAGAGTTAAAGGTATCAGAAATGGATATGATGGATTGATAAAAGGTGATATTTATGAAATGAATGTATCTTCCGTTGCTGATATAATACATAAAGGTGGAACAATCTTAGGCTCTGCTAGATCAGACGAGTTTAGGACCAAAGAAGGTCAAGATAAAGCTGTAAAAGTAATAGAAAGCTATGGTATCGAAGGAATTGTAGTAATTGGTGGTGACGGGTCATTCCAAGGTGCAAATATACTTCATGAAAGAGGAATCAAGACAATTGGAATACCAGGTACTATTGATAATGACATGGGCTATACAGAATTTACAATAGGTTATACAACAGCTGTAGAAACTGTAAAAGAAGCTATTTGGAAATTAAGAGACACATCATCATCACATGGTAGAGGTAATGTTGTTGAAGTAATGGGTAGAAATTGTGGTGACATCGCTCTTTATGCTGGTGTTGCTGGTGGTGCAGAATCTATATTAGTTCCTGAAGTTCCTGTTGATATGGAACAAGTAATAGAAAGAGTGCGTAGAGGAAAGAAAAGAGGTAAATTACACCATATAATAGTTGTTGCTGAAGGTGTAGGAAATTCTAAAGAAATAGTAGATAGAATAGAATCTGAAACAGGAGTTGAAACCAAACTTACAATTCTAGGACATGTACAAAGAGGTGGAAGTCCATCTGCGTATGATGCAATGATTGCAAGTGAAATGGGAGTGAAATCAATTGAATTATTGATGGAAGGCCAAAGCTCACAAGCCATAGGAATTAAAGATGGAAAAGTTTACAATCTTCCAATAACAGAAGCAGTAAATACTAAATCAGAATTTAATAGAGAACTTTATACAATAGCAAATATGTTAGCAAATTAGGAGTGAAAATGAAAAAAACTAAAATCGTATGTACAATAGGACCAGCAAGTGAATCTGTAGAAATGTTAGAACAACTTATTAAATCTGGTATGAATGTTGCTCGTTTGAACTTTTCTCACGGGGATCATGAGGAACATTTAGTAAGAATTAATAATATTAAAAAGACAAGAAAAAAATTAGGTACACATACACCTATTATGCTTGATACTAAAGGACCAGAAATTAGAATTGGAACATTTAAGGATAAGATGACTGTTAACTTAAAAGCTGGAGATAAGTTTACTCTAACTACAAGAGATATTGTTGGTGATGAATCAATTGTATCAGTATCATATAAAGATCTTCCAAGTGATTTATCTGTAGGATCAAGAATACTTATAGATGATGGTCTTGTTGAATTTATTGTTGAAGGGATTGAAGATACAGAAATTTATACAAGAGTAGTAAACTACGGAGAATTAAAAGATAGAAAAGGACTTAATGCTCCAAGTATAAAGATTAATTTACCAGCTTTAACAGAAAAAGATATAGCAGATATTAAATTTGGTGTTGAAAATGAAATAGATTTTATAGCAGCTTCATTTATTAGAAAAGCAGATGACGTATTAGCTATTAGAAAAGTTTTAGAAGAATGTGGCGGTGAAGATGTACACATCATTTCTAAGATTGAATCTGAAGAAGGTGTTGATAATTTAGATGAAATTATAGAAGTATCTGACGGAATTATGGTTGCTAGAGGGGACTTAGGTGTTGAAATTCAAAACGAACAAGTACCACTAGTTCAAAAGGAAGTTATAAGAAAATGTAATATAGCTTCAAAACCAGTAATTACAGCTACACAAATGCTAGATTCTATGATTAGAAACCCAAGACCTACAAGAGCTGAAGTTAATGACGTTGCAAATGCTATTCTAGATGGATCAGATGCAATAATGTTATCAGGAGAAACAGCAGCAGGTAAATTCCCATCAGAAGCAGTTGCTACTATGAATAGAATTGCTAGATATATTGAAAATTCAATTGATTACAAGAAAGCGGTAGCTTCAAGAAGTGAATGGATTGAAAATGATCCTACAAATGCAATTTCAAACTCTGTTTCAAGAATTGCAGGACAATTAAAAGCGAACGCTATTATTGCAGCTACAACATCTGGTACAACAGCTAGAGCGATTTCAAAATTCAGACCAGAGAATCCATTAATAGCTACTACTCATGTTGAAAGAGTTGCAAGAAAATTAGAATTAGTTTGGGGTGTTCATCCTATTTATACAAGAAAAGTTGAACAAACAGACCAATTAATAGATAATTCAATTTCAGAATCTTTAAAAAAAGGATATATCAATGAAGGTGATTTAATTGTATTAACAGCAGGTATTCCAGTTGCAACAAAGGGAACTACTAATATGATTAAGGTTCATACTGTTGCTAATGTGCTTGCTCAAGGTCAAGCAATAGGTAAAGCTGCAGTAGTGGGCAAGGCTTGTGTTGTAAGTACAGCTGAAGAACTTGAAAGCAAGTTTGAAGATGGCGATATAATTATAGCTAAATATACAGATTCTCAAATGGTTAAATATATAGAAAAATCATCAGGCTTAGTTATTGAGCAAGGTGGATTAACATCACATGCAGCTATTACAGCTCTACATTATAAATTACCAGCTATAATAGGTGCTGAGGTTAAGGGTAAAGGAATCAAAGATGGCGATATTATTACACTTGATGCATTCTCAGGAATTGTATATGAAGGGGAAGCGACAGTAATGTAATTTATCTCATTATATAAATTAGTATAAAATTAGGAGGAGACTGCTCTCCTCTTTTTTTTTTTTTTTTGCATAAAATTTTAAATTATTTTTAATTAATTTAATTATTACAAAATGTTTAAATCTTTTAAAAAAACTTACAAAAAGGTTAAAATTAATTTAAAACTTTAACCTTTTTGTAACTTTTGTGCTATAATATTTTCAGGACGGTAAAATAATGATAAAATTTAGTTATGTAAACAAAAAATATTCTCATAACATTGTCGCTTTAGATAGTATAAATTTACATGTACAAAAAGGCGAGTTTGTTTTTATAACAGGCCCTAGTGGGGCTGGGAAATCCACCGTGACAAAGTTAATCCTTAAAGAAATAGATCCAGATGGCGGAAAAATAATGCTTGATGGTAAAGACATTACAAAAGTTTCTAGAAGGATGATACCAGAGATTAGAAAAAGTGTTGGGGTGGTATTTCAAGATTTTAGATTATTAGAGAATAGAAATATTTATGAAAATATAGAATTTGTACTAGATGTACAAGGATTCAGCAGAAAAGAAAAGAAAAAAAGAATAGGTGAAGTTCTAGACTTGGTTAGATTATCACATAGAGCTAAGTCTTATCCGAATGAGTTGTCAGGTGGTGAAAGACAGAGGGTATCAATAGCGAGAGCTATAGCAATAAATCCTAAAGTTATATTAGCTGACGAACCTACAGGAAACTTGGATCCAGATACTGCTTGGGAAATAATTACATATTTTGAAGACATCAATAAAAATGGAACTACAATAATTATAAATACACATTCGAAAGAGATTGTAGATAAGATGAATAAACGTGTAATTACTTTCGATAAAGGACATATAATAAGAGATTCGATTGGAGGTTATGCAGATGAAATTGATTAGGAAACTATATAACACCTTAATCGAAGGAATAAAAGGTATATGGATACATAAGAATTTAGGAGCTACATCAATAACTTCAATCTTCTTTACTCTTTTTATAACTGGATTGATTATAATAATTGTGGTGACTGTTAACAGTATTGCCTTAAAAATTCAGACTAAAGTAAATGATGTCGAAATCTTTATTAAAAATGAAGCTACAGTAGTTCAAACAGCTGAGCTAGAAAACAAGATAAATTCGATTGACATAGACAAAACTGTAGAATATAGATCTTCAGAAGAAGCTTTAGAAATCATGAAAAAAAGCTGGAAAGATAATGCTGATTTGCTTGATAATGTAGAAGCAGAAGGATTATTACCAGCATCATTTATAGTTAAGGTTACAAATATTGATGAAGCAGATAATTTTGTTAAACAAATAGAAAATGAAGAAATCGTTGAAGATGTAAAATATTATAAAGAACTTGTAAATCAGGTTTCTAAGTTATCATATTATTCTAAACTTTTTGGAGTAATATTAGTAGTTTTATTAATGGTTGTTTCTTTATTTATCATAGCTAATACAATTAGATTAACGGTTATATCTAGGATACATGAAATTGCAGTAATGAAATATGTAGGAGCTACAAACAGTTATATATTAATACCATTTTTAATTGAAGGTATATTTTACAGTTTATTAGCTTCAGGATTAAGTTATCTAGCTATATATAATTTATACGCATTTGTATATGAACATTTTGGAGTTCAAATAGCAAACAATTATCCAATTGTAAGTTTAATTACACCACATACATTTAGATTAAGTTTGCTACAAATATTATTGTCACTAGGATTAGGTATTGGGGTATTAGGATCAGTATTATCTATAAGGAAATATTTGTTAGACAGAGAGGTTAATTATGTCAGATAAAAGTAAGTTTATAAAGGCTTCAGCGCTTATTGTTGCTTGTGCAATTTCTTTTAATACAGGTAGTGTAAGTGCATCAAGCCTTAATACAAAATTAAATAATGCTCAAAATCAAGTAAATAGCATTGATGGTGAAATCTATAAACAAAATAATGCTATAAATGAAGTTCAAGAAAAGATTAATCAACAAATTACAGAAAAACAATCTGTTCAATCTATTCTTGATACTTTATCATCACAGAGACTAGATTATGAAGAACAAATTGGTATTATAAATGCTGAAATACAAAAATCAGTTGGATTAATATATGAACTTAAGGAACAAATAATTGATATTAATAATGATATAAAAACTAAAGAAGTTGAGATTGATAAAGTAAAAGAAAATATTAAGTCAACTACAGAATTATTAAGAGACAGATTAAGAGTTATGTATAAGTTAGGTGATGCAGAAAAGATAGAAATTTTATTAGCGTCAAAAGATATAAATGACTTCTTAAGTAGAAATAAGATGATGACAACTATTACTGAATATGATCAAAATCTTATTCAAAAACTAAAAGAACAAAAAGCTAAGCTTGACAAATTAGTTACAGAATTAAATGGAAAGAAAAAAGCTCTAGAAATTGCTGAAAACAATGCTAAAGAAGAAAAGGAACAACTTGAAACTAAAAAACAAGCTCAAAATGCACTTTTAGAACAAATAAAAAAAGATGAAGCAGCGAATTATGAACTTTTAGAATCCCTAAATACAAAGCTTGAAGAATATGAAAGTCATCTTAATGAAAAACTTGATGAAAAATCAAAATTATCAGCTCAAAAATCATCTATAAATTCAGAAATTGCACGTTTAGAAAGTGAAATTGAAGCGAATAGATTAGCTGAACAAAGACAAAGAGAAAAAGAATTACTTGAAAGATTAGCTAATAAAAAAGAAGAAGCTAGAGAAGTTGAAGAGCAAATAGAAAAAGCACCAAGTTATTCAGGAGCGACATTTGCATGGCCAACAGTGAATACATATATATCTGCTTACTTCATGGATCCAACATATCAATATGGACCAGCTCATAAAGGTATAGATATTCCTGCTAACACAGGATCTCCAATTTTTGCAGCTGAAGCTGGAGTTGTAATTGAATCTGGATATAGTTATGCTGGATGGGGAAATCAAGTTTTAATAGATCACGGAAATGGATTATGGACAAGATATGCACATATGGATACATTACCACCAGTTTATGTTGGACAACGTGTATCTAGAGGTCAATATATAGGTCCTATAGGAGATACTGGATATTCATTTGGAGCACATCTTCACTTTGAAGTATGGAAAAATGGAGTTAGAGTAGATCCAATGCCATATTTAAGATAAAAATATAGAAAATATACTAAAAAGATAGAAAATTTAATTAAAAATTTTCTGTCTTTTTTTATATTAAAGTTTACAAAGATGCATTTTTTAATTAGTTAGATATTATTTTTACATTAGTGTTATAATAAAAGATATATTAAATATTGGAGAAGAAATATGAAGAAAAAATTATTACTAACAATATCAATTTTAGCGGCAAGTTTGAGTTTAACTTCTTGTTCAAGTTTTTTAATTCATCCCAAGGAAGAAATACAAAGTGGAAAAAATGAAACTAAAACTAATGAATGTACTGATACTTTAAATAAAAGTAAAGAAATAGATTATTCACAAGTAATGTCAAATGTGCAAAAGTTACAAGAAATGATTAATGAAAAATTCTTAGATGTAAATGATGCAGATGTTGATTTAGAGCTTGGTATTTACAAAGGCGTTATGGAATCGCTTAAAGACCCATACTCTGAATACTACAGTGAAGAAGAGTTTAAAGCGTTAAATGAACAAACTGCTGGAGAATTTGGTGGTATAGGTGTTGAGGTTACATTAAATGAAAATGGATTAATAGAAATTGTAACTCCAATTAAAGGAACTCCAGGAGAAAAAGCTGATTTACGTACAGGAGATATCATAACTCATATTGAAGGAGAAGCAGTAAATGGATACAGCTTAAATCAAGCTGTTACTCTAATGAGGGGTGAACCAAATACAGATGTAAATATTACAATACTTCGTGGAACAGGTAAAAATCAGGAAGTAAAAGATTTTAAGATTACAAGAGCGATAATAGAAGTTGAGTCTGTACATTCACAAATGTTAGATAATAATATTGGTTATGTTTTACTTACTGGTTTCCAAGAAAGAACCGCAAAAGATTTTAAAACTGCTGTTGATAGTTTAATTAGTAAAGGGGCAAAAAGTTTAATACTTGATTTACGTAACAATCCAGGAGGTCTATTAGACCAAACAGTAGAAATAGCGGACTATTTAATGGATGAATCAACAGTTATATCCGTTAGATATAAAAATGATAAAAATAATGAAGATATTAGAGTAAAAGATGGAAAAATAGATATTCCAATGGTAACTTTAATAAATGGAGGATCAGCCTCAGCGTCTGAAGTATTATCTGGAGCTTTACAAGACAACAAGAGATCATTGATTGTTGGAGATCTTTCATTCGGAAAAGGAATTATTCAACAAATTTATCCAATTAATAATAATGGAAAAAAAGAGGGTGTAAAACTAACAGTTGCTGAATTTTATACTCCAAATGGAAATCAAATACACAAAGTAGGTATTTCTCCAGATTATGAAGTGAAAATACCAGAGGGTGTAACAAAAATAGGAGTTGAAAATTTAGAAGATGATACACAATTACAAAAAGCGATTGAATTGTTAAAATAATAAGTTTTCATGTAGAAAAAAGAAAGTAGTAAAATGAGTAAATTCGATTTAAAATCAAAATTTAAACCTATGGGTGATCAACCTCATGCTATAAATACATTGGTTGATGGAATAAATAAAGGTGATAAATTTCAAACATTGAAAGGGGTAACAGGATCTGGAAAGACTTTTACCATGGCAAATATTATACAAAAGGTTAATAGACCTACATTAGTATTGGCGCATAATAAAACTCTTGCATACCAGTTGTATCAAGAGTTTAAAGAGTTCTTTCCAAATGATTCTGTCGAATATTTTGTTTCTTATTATGATTATTATCAGCCAGAAGCATATGTATTTGCAACGGACACATATATAGCAAAAGATTCATCTGTTAATGATGAAATTGATAAGATGCGACATTCAGCAACTGCAGCGTTATTTGAAAGAAGGAATGTAATTATAGTTTCATCTGTTTCTTGCATATATGGTATTGGTTCTCCAAGTGAATATAAGACTATGTCTGTGTCATTGAGACCAGGTATGCAATTAGAAAGAGATGAATTATTAAAAAAATTAATAGGAATTCAATACACTAGAAATGATATAGATTTTGCACGTGCAACATTTAGAGTAAGAGGCGATATTGTAGATATATTTCCTGCAGAAGCAACAGAAAATATTTATAGAGTAGAATTTTTTGGTGATGAAATTGATAGAATTACTGAATTAAATTATCTTACTGGAGAAGTCATATCTAAATTAAATCATATTATGGTATTTCCGGCATCTCATTATGTTACTTCAAGAGATAGAATAAATAAAGCTGTTGAAACGATTAGTGAAGAACTTCAAGAGCGAATACAATGGTTTAAAGAAAATAATAAACTTTTAGAAGCGCAAAGAATTGAACAGAGAACACTTTATGATATAGAAATGCTTCAAGAAGTAGGATTCACTTCAGGAATTGAAAATTATTCTAGACATTTAGATCAAAGACCTGCTGGTTCTAGACCATATACATTACTTGATTTCTTTGAAGGAGATTGGTTGCTTATGGTTGACGAATCACATGTTACAATGCCACAAGTAAGAGGGATGTACGAAGGAGATAGATCCAGAAAACAAAACTTAGTTGACTATGGATTTAGGCTTCCATCAGCGCTTGATAATAGACCACTAAAATTTAATGAGTTTGAAAAATTAATTGATCAAGCAATATTTGTATCCGCAACTCCAGGAAATTATGAAAAAGAACATCAAGAAATAGAGGTTGAACAAATAATTAGACCGACAGGATTAATAGATCCACCTGTTGAAGTAAAACCTACTAAAAATCAAATCGATGATTTAATTAATGAAGTTCAAAAAACAACTGAAATGGGATATAGAACATTAATAACTACATTAACTAAGAGAATGGCTGAAGATTTGACTGATTTTATGAAAGATCATGGAATGAAAGTTACATATCTACATTCAGATATAGATACAATTGAAAGAGTCGAAATATTAAGAGATTTGAGACTTGGTAAATATGATATTTTAGTAGGAATTAACTTACTTAGAGAAGGGCTAGATTTACCAGAAGTTGCCTTGATTGCAATAATGGATGCAGATAAAGAAGGTTTTTTACGTTCTGAAACATCATTAGTTCAGACTATAGGTAGAGCAGCAAGAAATGTTGATGGTAGAGTTATAATGTATGCGGATAGTATTACAAATTCAATGAAATTAGCTATTGATGAAACGAATAGAAGAAGAAGTATACAAATGGCTTATAATGAAAAACATAATATTGTGCCAAAATCAATTATTAAAGATATTACTGCAATTACAACAGTTTCAATGGCAGCTGAAGATGAAGAAGATTATGATATTAGAACGACAGATATTGATTCTAATCAATTACATCAAATAATTGTAAATCTTGAGGAAGAAATGATGAAATCAGCAGAATTATTAGATTTTGAAAAAGCTGCAGAATTAAGAGATCAAATTAAGAAACTTAAGAGTGAATATGGAATATAGAGGGGTAGATGAGTTTAGAGAATATAGTAATTAAAGATGCAAGAGTGAATAATCTAAAACATATAGATTTGACGCTTCCTAGAGATAAGATGATAATATTCACAGGAATATCAGGATCTGGGAAATCATCTCTTGCTTTTGATACGATTTATGCAGAGGGACAAAGACGTTATGTAGAGTCATTGTCTTCATATGCAAGACAATTTTTAGGACAAATGGATAAACCAGATGTTGAGTCTATTGAAGGTCTTTCACCATCAATTTCTATTGATCAAAAGACAACAAATAGAAATCCACGATCAACAGTTGGTACTGTAACAGAAATATATGATTATTTAAGACTATTATATGCAAATGTTGGAGTTCCGCATTGTCCTGTTTGTGGAGAAGAAATCAAGGCTATGTCTATTGACCAAATGGTAGATAGAGTAATGGAACTTGAGGATAGAACAAAAATTCTTCTATTGGCTCCAATTATAAAAGGTAAGAAGGGTGAACATAAAAAACTATTAGAAAATATAAAGAAACAAGGCTTCTCTAGAGTAAATATAGATGGAGAAGTAATTGATATTACTATAGATGATGTTAACTTAGAAAAAAATATAAAACATAATATAGATATAGTAGTAGACAGATTAGTTATAAAAGAAGGTCTTGAATCAAGACTTACATCATCAATTGAAACGGCTTTAGACCTGGCTGATGGGAAAGTCGAAATTGATGTAATTGATGGAGAATCTTTCTTAATGTCTTCAACATTATCTTGCCCTAATGGACACATGTCATTAAGTGAAATTTCACCACGTATGTTTTCATTTAATGCACCATTTGGAGCGTGTGAAAACTGTGATGGATTAGGATATCATAAGTCAGTAGATCCAAAATTGGTATTTTCTGATAAGTCATTATCTATTGCCGAAGGAGCTGTAAGACCATTTGCATCATCTAAAAAGGGAACATATTATTACGAAATATTTAAAGAAATTGCAAAGAGGAATGGATTTGATATAGATACTCCAATTTCAAAAGCTCCTAAAAAAATGCTTGACGATATTTTATACGGAACAGATTACAGCATGAATATTCGATTTGAGTCACATTTTAGTAGCACCGGAAATAGAACCTTAAAATGGGAAGGAGTAGTTGAAAATCTAGCTAGAAGACATGATCAAACTGCATCTGAATCTATGAAGGATAGAATAGATGAATTTATGTCTGAAAATGTATGTGAAGTTTGTCATGGTAAAAAACTTAAACCGGAAATTCTAGCGATAACTATAGATGGAAAGAATATTATTGATATAACAGATTTATCAGTAAATGAAAATTTTGATTGGATAAATTCATTAAAATTTGGCGAACAAGATAAAATAATTGCTGAACCGATTTTAAGAGAAATAAAAGCAAGGGTTGGTTTCTTAAAAGAAGTAGGACTGGAATATTTAACATTATCAAGATTTGCTGGTACATTATCTGGAGGGGAATCACAAAGAATAAGGCTTGCGACGCAAATAGGTGCAGGTCTTGTAGGAGTAGTTTATGTTCTTGATGAACCTAGTATTGGGCTTCATCAAAGAGATAATGATAAATTATTAGCTTCTCTAAGAAATTTAACGGATTTAGGAAATACACTAATCGTAGTAGAGCATGATGAAGATACAATGAAAGAATCCGATTTAATTGTAGATATAGGTCCTGGAGCAGGTGTTCATGGTGGAGAGGTAATATTTAAAGGGACATATGAAGAAATTTTAAAAGATGACTCCATTACAGGTCAATATTTATCAGGCAGAAAATTTATTCCAGTACCAAATGAAAGAAGAAAACCAACAGGAAAAATAACTATTAAAGGTGCCAGAGAAAACAATCTCAAGAATATTGATGTTGATATACCTCTAGGTGTACTTACACTGGTTACAGGGGTATCTGGTTCAGGAAAGTCTTCATTGATAAATCAAATTTTATACACTGGACTTATGAAAAAACTTCATGGTTCAAGACCTATGCCAGGTGAACATGATGAGATTACTGGTTATGAAGAAATAGACAAGATAATTGAAATTAATCAAAACCCAATTGGTCGTACACCAAGATCGAATCCAGCAACATATACTAAAACTTTTGATCATATAAGAGATGTATTTGCTATGACAAATGAAGCTAAAATGCGTGGATATGATAAAGGTAGATTTTCATTTAATGTAAAAGGTGGTCGTTGCGAAAATTGTGGTGGAGATGGTGTTATAAAAGTAGAAATGCATTTCTTACCAGATGTTTATGTACCTTGTGAAGTATGTGGTGGTAAGAGATATAATAGGGAAACTCTACAAGTTAAATACAAAGATAAAGATATATCAGATGTTTTAAATATGACAGTTGAAGAAGGTTTAGAATTTTTTAAATCACATGAACCAATTAGGAAAAAACTTCAAACCCTTTATGATGTAGGTCTTTCATACATTAAGCTAGGTCAACCTTCAACTG
>JAEZZN010000088.1 GCA_023418535.1 Bacillota bacterium
GGCTATATCTTAGTAAGGCACAATCCGTTCGCCAACTTTAACTTGCTTTCCATTTATTATTCTAAATACGTCTTCTCTTTTTCCTGTTTCTTTTTTAATAGGATTCACTCTTCTATCTTTATCAACAAGCAACTTTTGTGCAACTGTACCCATTCTCGATTGGATATTGTTATGCGTTGATGTAACAATGTTTTCTTTATAAGTATGCTCTTCTCTTAAACGCTTGAATAAATCAGAACGATCATTATTGAGTTTAAAATTATCTTTCTTAACCAATTCAGCTAACGGAATCAACTCATCCAGTTTTTTGTTTTTATAAGAATCAACATCTAAATTTAAAAACATTTCTTCTTCTTCTAACTGCTCTCTTAATTTTCGATTGGCATCTAATATCTTCTTGCGTTTAAGTGGATTTAATATTTCATCTACATCAGTAACAATATTAGAAAGTTCTTTATTCAATTCTTCAATCTTTGCAGCAGCACTTTCCTTACGCTCTTTAATAGTCTTAACTTCATCCATAACTGCATTATATTTTTTACTAAATTCAATAGCGTTCTTAAATCTAGATTCATCTGCAAATGCCATAAGTTCTTTTACTGTAATTTCTTTCATAATTAGTTCTCCTCACTTTTAATTAATTTATTAATACGATTAATTGATAAAGATGTAATAAGTATCGTATTTCCTAATGAAGTTATCTTTTCATAAGAATATACATAACAGGTTAATTGAACCTTTTGACCTGATTCAGCCAATTGTCTTAATGTTAAATCTGTATCATATCTTGAATTTCTGTAACCAACAACAATATCACCAAGTTGTTCATCTTTAAACACAATAAGATTTTGTGAATTACCTTCATATTTTATTTTTTTTACAACTCCATTTAGAATAATTTCATTATCCAATCTTTCCATTAAATTCTCCTTTTCCAAAATACTAAATGATATTCAAGTTTCAATTCATATAAATTACCAACCCCTTTATTAACTTCGTAAGAAATTTTTCCATACTTTTCCTTATATTTGTTAATGATTGAATCAATTTCAGTTTCATTAACAAATACCCGTTTTACAATTTTTTCTTCAACCAAATTATGTTCATTCTTCAATTCTTCTAGCATATAATCAGCCAATAGATGACGTGCTTTTTTATCTAATTCTGATATTTCTTTAACGGTTAATTGCATTTCTTCGGCAACCAGTTTATTCGGTGCTGGTCTGCTGCTATATCGTTTAGAAACCGAATCATAAGGTTTAACTTCTCTACTTCTATATGGCTTAAATTTAGCTAATTTAACGTACTTTAACATCACCATTTTTCCAACTTCATTTGGTAGTTTCTTGATACACTTAGCTATTAGGTTGAACTCTGTCAAATCATCTTCCGTTAACTCGTTTTTATGTTTAATAAAATTACCAAAATTTCTAAAAGTCAAAGGTCCAACCCATACTTCTAAATTCCTGTCTTTTGAATAAGCATTCTGCATTTCATACACTCCCACAATCGATCTATCCCTAAATAATCACCCTACAATCATTCTCATAAGATATAAATTTCAATTTACTATCAAATCTATTAAGTACCCATCTCTCCGTATGATAATAAATCCGAATTACTTGATAACCTTCTGGATATTCAGCTAAAATACCTTCTGGAATAATCACATCTCTTTTTACTTTATCGATAATCCCACCAGATAACTCAATTCTCTTAATCTCATGCTCTGTATTAGCAATTGTACCTTTATGATATGAAAACTTATCTTTACGCTCTAACTTATGTGTTTTTGTCTCTAGTTCTATTAAGGACTTAGCAATTGTCTCAAATGCTTGATATTCGAGTTTTTTCACTCTAACAGGGGAAATTCCCATTTCTTTGGCAACTTCTTTGTTCTTGGCACCTCTACCTAAATACCTATTACGTACTGAAGCAACATTTGGGTTTTTCAAATAAACCTTATCTTGACTTTTTGGATATTGAGCTAACTTGAAATATTTTAGAAGAATCAACTCAGCATGTTCCTTGCTGAGTGTTCTCATCACTTGCATAAAGTTGCTATACATATCTAGTTCATATTGTCTGCATTCAGCTTTATACTTTGAAATTTTGGCCATATAGCTTAAATAACTAGCATTAACACTTACACTCAAGTTTCTATCTTGAATAAATACTCCATTCAATTTTGTACTCCTTTCTAAATTGTTTACAACTTATAGCTTTTATAATCCAAACATTTCAAATAATTCTTCTTCTTGCTGATCTATAATGCTCAACATTTCATCAGTAGGTCTAAAAATATCATTAACAGATTCTTCATCATTCGCATTAAAATAATACTCTAGTTCTTGAATCCAATTGCAAGCTTTTTCTAACAGTTCTAAATCAGCAAATAAATCGATTTTAAGGCGATTTTGTTCCAAATGGGATAATTCCTCATTGAATACTTTCTTTCGTCTAATAAGCTTTTTTTTTCGAATTATTAAAGCATTTTCTTCACTAACTATCTCCTCAACGTGAGAGTAAACTGATTTAGACCTTATGTAATCATCTGAATCAAGTAGTAAAACAGATGAACCTATAAGCGAATGTGTCGCATAATAATTTGAACTAACTGCCCTTATCTTTAAATCAATAAGGGCAATTTCTTTATCTAGCGACAGATAACACTTCAACTGATAAATTAGCCATTCTTCCAAACCAACACCGCCTATAAACTATGGATTTAGGTTGATAATTCTATATTGCGCAAAATTTAATTGTCACTCTCGTTAATCTATCTTCTTCCAATAATTCGAACGAAATATCGGGAAAATCGTAACTTCCTGATCCGGTATAAAAATCAAAAATCGGGTCATACTTGAAGTCATTAGCTATTACAGATATAACCTCATCTAAATCAATTGAATCCACTTCTGTTTCTAAAACAGCCAAATCCTTATCTGTATAAACTTCCTGATAATGTGATAACTCAATTGTTTCTTCTGAATATGTTCCTACTGTCTTAATCTTCAATTCGTATTCTTTTCTCATTTTTTATTGCTCCTTTTATTTAGATTCCCTATTTGGTAATTTGTTGGTATCATTAAATTTATTAAGGTCGCCATTTAATAGATTTAATGACCATCTTTATTTAATTGGCTCTATCATCACTCAAACTTATAGCGTTGGCGAAAAGATGGATTATCTGGTCTATTTATTTCTTCTGTTTTTACCTACTAACTGAACTTGTTTTGATAAAAATGTCATTCGTTCATTCAATCTACCTTTTTCATGGTGATTAAATCCATCAACATTATTAAGAGACTCCAAATAATCATGAATATTATAGTTGCTGGTAAAGAACGTTGCTTTTTTGTTATTCATACGATAATCTAAAATTCTGTATAAAATTCCAATACCAAATAATTTAATGTATTCAGCACCCATGTCATCTAGGATTAATACTTCAACTTTTGATAGTTTGCTTACCTCTTTTTCTAAATTATCGCCATTAGTTTTTATCTTAGTCATTAGTTTATCCATAAAATTGCTAAAACTAATAAATCTAACTTCTATCCCCTGTTTAACAAGTTCTTTTGAAAAATAACTCATTAAAAAAGTTTTTCCTACACCATAGCTGCCATAAAGCCAAATACCTTTATTTAGAGTGTTTCTTTGATAATTATCTATGAATGCTTTCATTTCCTTCAAAACACTAAGATCATTCGTTGTTAGTAATTTGGTATCTAATTCTGCATTTTTAAAATTTTTAGTAATCTCATCATAGTAAACTTTTGGTATTGAATTTTCCCCGTTTGACATTCTAAATCTTTGTGCTTCTGTCTTAGGAATATAAGTTAGATGTAGTGTATTATTAATTAATTGCATAGTTGGATAAAAATAAGGATTCTTATCACGATTTATGACATATTCCATAATCCTTGTTGAATTTCTTTTAATAAACTCCTCATCATCTGTCAAATTGTATTGTTGGAAAAAATACTGAATATCTGAATCATTAATACATTCATCTAGCGCCTCATAAGCACTTTGTTTTCTCTCCTCTGTCAGTTGATTAGAAAGGTAATTCGATATCATCACCAATTAGCTCTACCTCCTCATAAGTTAAATAATTTGGCAATTCATCTTTACTATTTTCGTTAAGATAACTTTCAAACTTTGTACCAAATAAAGTCTGTGGTCTAAGATACTGATTCATTTTCTGATTATTAAGCCATTGACTAGTTTTGATATCTATAACCGATTTAAAGTTTTCAACTGTAAAACCTTCACTTAGTCTAGCTTTAATTAATCTTTGCGTTGCTGGTGTACCACTTCTAAAATTTGTACCAGCCTTTTGATTAAGATACTCAACAATTTCGTCATAAGGAATTGAATCATTTTTCAGTTTTGAACTTACTTTTCCTGAATCAACTTCTGAATCATCATCATCATGATCTGTTTTTTTCGTTTCTTCGGATACATTGTCGAGTTTACTCGACATATTATTATTATCCTTACCTATCCTATCCTTACCTATCCTATCCTGTGCGGACATTTGGTTGACATTTGGTTGACACTTGGTTGTCATTTGGTTGTCAAGTTGGTAAGAGCCATTTATATCAAGCTTTAACAACTGTTTTTCTTCTTGATAAATAGTAGGTTTTAACCTATCTTTACGAATTTTATTATTAATATTCCAATCTTTAACTACTGTAACTCCAGTATCGAAATAAATTAAAAATCCTTTAGCTATCAATAATTTTAAATCATCATGATTAGCACCATAAGCACGACTTAACATTTTTGCATTACCTATAAAACCTTCATCATCAGCTTCCATCCCTAAGTGAAAATATAGTAGTTGGCTAGATAATGGCATATCAACAAATAAGTCACTAGCTGTTATATCTTTACTGAACATTCTTCGCTGTGCCACTCTACCACCTCATTCCGTTATAAAATTCGCACATAAAAACTTCCTAAATTCATTTATTCTATCAACTCCATTAATTCCAATTCATCACGTAAGAGAGAAAGAAACGTACTGATTTTATCTATTTCTCGATTAACTGTATATGCAAGTGCTATTAGATTTTCTGATTCAATGTCATCTGATGCACTTGAAAATACTTTGCCATTTACATTCTGAATTTTAATTACATAGTCCAATAAAGCTTTCGTTAAATGTTTTGATCTAAAAATGTTAAATTGTAATTCATCTGATAAAGTATTCTCATGAACTTCTTCATTTTTCAAATAATTGTTTGTCATGTAAATTTCCTCATTTCATATTTTTGTGTTAAAATGAGAATAGTTATCCGTTCAAAATAACTACCCTAGCATTTGAGAGATTGCCGTCTTTCGAATGCTTTTTTTATTTGTTCAACTTTTTTAGTTCTGTTGAATATGGCCAGCGTGTTCAATCGAAACTTCAATAAGCGTACTAATTTTTTCAATACTACGGCTAACTTCAAACATTAATAGATTCAATTCATTTATTCGTTTTTCAGCATCTCTCTGCTTTTCAACTGCTACCATTTGCGTTTCAATATCAGAACAATAATCTCTTGCTGTAAGTAATAGTTGCTTAATTACATAAGCATCTAAATTTAAATCCTTCATTCCAGTTTCCTCTTTTCAATTATTTTTATTCACTTGGTCGTGGTTAATTTTTAATACTTTAGCGTTTCTAAAAATTCTTCTACATCATGCATATCAAACATAATTTCTCGCCCTTTATTGAAAGATTTAAGGCCATTCTTAACCCAATCATCAATTACTAACGGACTACATTGAAAATACTTAGCCAATTGCTTTTTATTTAAATAACGACGATTAACCGTTATATTCTTTGTAACATCATCAACTGCTTTACTTGCTATACTTAAATACACTTGGTAAATCTGTTGTTCTATTTCCTTTGGTAAAATCACCTGTAAATGTGGCTGATCTACTCTTTCCAACATTCAATATCACCCCTTTCTTCTTCGATTCGTCCATACATTAACATGTAACAGTAATTCGTACGATCAAATTGGTCTACGATAAGGCTATAAATTTTCAAAAAAGATATTAATACAATTACTATAAAAAATATGGCTTTAATATTCTTCTTGTTTTTCATTTTATTATTCTCCTACTAGCAACTCATCTACCATTACCCCTAAAGCACTAGCTATTTTATAAAGTGTAAGAGCAGAAGGATTTGTTCGCTCATAATATATTTGTGTTAATGTTGATTTTGCTAATCCAGTCATCTCACTTAATTCAGCAACCGTAAGTTTTTGCTTAGCTAGAATCACACGCAAATTATTCTTCATTTCATTCACCACCTTTGATATTGTTTGGTATTGCAATACCTTACAATAACTTTACTACAAAAAAATATCTTTGTCAACAATTAAATATTGTTTAGTATTGTAAAACATTATCGTTTCGCATATAATTTATATATGGAGGTGATATTTTGGCTGAATTAGATGAAAAACAAAAAAAAGAATTTGGAGAGCGTGTTCGTTCAATAAGGATTGAATTGGGAGTTAATCAAGAAAAATTTGGAGAATATTTTAAAAAAAACGATGATCCAAATGATAAAGAAGGAATAGCAAACAAGGCTGTTGTTTCTGCATGGGAAAGAGGAGTTTCGGTTCCCACGATTGATAGATTAAAAATTATAGCAGAATTAGGTAACATGACTGTAAACGAGTTATTATATGGAAGTGATTACTACATTGATTTGATTGATTATATAAATAATTATTGTAAGTTAAATAGTATTGATTTTAATGAAGAAATAGCAAAACCAATTGCTAAAAAATATTCATCAATAACTTATAAAAAGCATACTGATGGAAGCGAAACAGAGATAGGAAAACCTCCTCAAGACATTTCAGAAATACCTATGGAGCGTTTGATTAGTGATTATTTATTTTACACAAACACTTTCACAAATGAAGAATTACAATTGATGAAAGATATTACCTATGATGAACTATTATCTAAAGGAAATGAAAATCTATCCGAAATTGAAACTTCACTTTTCTCTAAATTAATGTTCGAAAGAACCAAAAATGACGAAATAAGAAAATCAACACCGTATGAAATTGAAAATTTCTAAAAGAAATAGTCATTATTAAAAACACCCTTTCACTTCTCACTTGGTCGTGGATACGAAAGGAAAAATTAAAATGATTAAAGAATATAAGAAGAAATCTGATAACAAAACATATTACATGTACACATGTTATCTTGGTACTGATCCAATAACTGGAAAGCAAGTATTTGCCACAAAAAGAGGTTTTAAAACACATCGTGAAGCAACAAAGGCTCAACGCTTAGCCATAGCTAATTATCAGCAGCATGGCAAAAATACTGATAGCAATCTAACTGTAATGGATGCCTATGAAGGCTGGTATGAACAATATCGACTTACAGTTAGGGAAAGTTCATTGAATGTTGTTACTTCAATCGTTAAAAAAGGAATATTAGATAAATACGGTAAAATGAAGTTGTCGAAATTCACGATTAGAAGCGCTCAGAAGATAGTTAATGATTGGTATGATAAATATGCTACCTATCGCAAATACTATTGCTATATGTCTCAAATTTTCGATTATGCTGTGGTTAGTGGTGCAATCAAAGACAATCCGTTCAAGCATGTAAAATTGCCTAAAGCGAAACCAGATACTACCAATGAAGAAGATTTGTATTACACAAAAGAAGAACTAATTGAGTTCTTGAAGCTAGTTGAAGATGACATAATGTATTATGCTATTTTTAGAATCTTGGCCTTCACAGGCATCAGAAAAGGCGAATTAATGGCCTTACAATACAAGGATATTGATTTTAAAAACAAAACACTATCAGTAAATAAAACAGTTGCTTATGGTATGAAACAACGTGTACTTATTCAAGAACCTAAAACTAAAAAAAGCCTACGAGTTATAAGCCTAGATGATAATACTATCAAGGCTATAAAACGCTGGCAACTAGAACAAAGAAAAGAATTATTTAGATTTGGCCACAATTCAAATAATGAAGATCAGTTTTTATTTACTAACCCAGTCAATAATGAGTTACTATCTAAAATGACAATCAACCATCGTTTGAAATCAATTTGTGAAGCAAATAAATTTAAATGTATTAAACTACATGGATTCCGTCATACAGCATGCTCTCTTATGTTTGAAGCTGGTTTTAATATGCAAGAAATCCAAAATAGACTTGGGCATAGTTCACTTGAAATCACAACAAAAGTGTATGCTCATTTTACTAAAAAACAAGAAGAAAATATGGCTCAAAAATTTGCTAATTACGTTAACTTTTAGCAATTGCTTTATCATTTCTTTATCAAAGGCATAAAAAAAGACCCTGAAAGCCTGATATAACAGTCTTTCGGGGTATATAATATTAACCTAATTTGTTATAGTATTCAACAACGAATGATTCGTCGATTTCAGCCGATAACTCAGCACGTTGTGGTAAACGTGTTAAAGTACCTTCTAATTTGTCTGCATCAAATGAAACAAATT
>JAEZZN010000107.1 GCA_023418535.1 Bacillota bacterium
TCCATCTAAAAGAACCCCAATAAAAATACCAACTGCAGAAATTAACAGTATCCCACCAAAAATGGGATAAATTCTCCCAATGATTTTGTCAATGGGAAATAAAGTGGCAATAATATAGTATAAAAAGATAATGGCATAAACAATCCAGATGATAGAAGAGTTGACATCCATATGAAGAACATCATTAACAATAAGATCTCCCGGTGTATAAATAAACACAACCCCGGTTAACAACATCAAGATCCAAATCACAATATTATAAACCTTGTTTGTGGTTTTACCCATATAGCGATGAACTAATTTTGGCACCTGTGCCCCTTGATTACGCATGGAAATCATACCCACAAAATAATCATGTAAAGAACCTGCTAAAACACAGCCGATCGGGATGGTAAGAAAGGCAATGGGCCCAAATAAAATCCCTTGGATCGGTCCTAAAATAGGGCCGGTTCCTGCAATATTTAAAAGTTCAATCAACATATTTCTTTTTGAGTCCATTTGTACATAATCAATGCCGTCCACCATGGTTTGTGCCGGGGTCGGGCGATCATCTGGACCAAAAACTTTTTCGCAATACTTCCCATAAAAATATCCTCCTACGAGGAGTATTGCCATACCTAATAAAAATAATAACATGCTTCCTCCTTTAACTTTTTCCATTTCCTTTTAAGGACTGATTTCTTTCTTCACTCTAACTATCCTATTTACCATTATACAATAGCATTAGTATTATTTCAAAATCATATCCTACATATTTTGAAATCCATCATTTTAATAAATCATTTTATATAAATAATTAGTTTTATATTCGTGTGAATTTATCTTTTATCACGTCCATTTTTAGTAAAGGAGAAAAAACCCTACTTCATCGAAAGAAAGTAGGGTTAAACCTTTTTATTTATGCAAAATAGGGGACACTCGTTTATAAAGCAGCATCGTTACCGCTGATACCAAGAGACCTTTTAACACGTTAAATGGTGCAATGGAATAAATCATCAACGTCCATAAATCCTTTATTTTTGGACTAACCGCTGTCCCCATTCCAATAATGGTGTCCATAGGAACCATTAATTTAGCATAGAGGGGAAAAACGATAAAATAATTGCTTAGCGTTGCAAGTAACGTCATTGCCACAATCCCTGCCAATAGTCCGAAAAAAGCTCCTTTATAAGTCTTGTGTTTTTTATAGATGGTTGCTGCTGTAAATACGTATATGGATCCAATTAAGAAGTTGGAAAGTTCTCCAATCCCACCGGTAGAAGTCCCTTTTAATAAAATATGCAAGATGTTTTTAAATAATTCGATCCAAATCCCTATAACAGGACCCATGGCAAAACCACCAATCAGTGCCGGCATATCGGAAATATCCATTTTTATAAATGGCGGTGCTATAAAAGCCAATGGAAAATCAATATACATAAGCAAATAAGCAATAACGGACAGTACTGAAATCTTTACCATTGTGGCCGTTTCAATACGGTTTTTTCTGATTTGATTAACTTGGTTCATACATACCTCCCAAAGAATAGTATGGCATAAAAAAATGCCCATCTTCGGGGCAACTTGCAAACGCAACCTTCTTTCATCCGGACTATACCGTCGGTATCGGAGTTTCACCGATTCAGTCATAAAGACTCGTGGACTATCACCACCGGTGAGGAATTTCACCTCGCCCTGAAGATATGTGAATTGTTTTCTATGGCTTTATCATACCCTATTTCTCATAAAAATGCAAGGGTTTTAATCATAATTCTTCTACTTTATTGTAGTGAGAGGATGTGTTGAAAGGGACCATATATTCTTCATTACCTTGATGAATCCTGTCTTACTGCCTATTTTCACAAAGTCTTTTACTATGCTATTATTTTATTTAATTACAGTAGAATTTTCAAACCTAGATTTTAAAATGATCAGAAGATTTATTAATTGAATTGGGTAGTTATTTATCAAAAATAATATAAAACGGCTCTTATCAATTCGAACTAGATAAAAAGCCGTTTCATATTTTAATTTAGAAGATTCAAGGGTTATTCTATAAAAAATATATACAGAATTTTACAATAAAATTTTTATATATAATTGTTGTTAATGCTGTGATTTGAGTTTCAATTTATTATGCTTATCCTAAATCTAGCAAATTCTCTATGGCTGTTTTATAAATTTTTTTCAATAAAATAAAATCATCTTTATATATATATTCATTTGCTTGATGTTCTGTATTTTCTTTTCCTGGAAACCCTGGTCCAAAAGCGACTATATTTTTCATTGCTCTTGCATATGTTCCACCACCAGTTATTACTCCGTCTTCTCTATTTTTACTATGTTTCTCATACGCTTGAAATAACGCTTTAAGAACTTCACTGTTCTTATCCAGGTAAATAGGTTCTTCACTACTAAGCTCAGTATATTCTACTCCTTTTGGTAAAGAGAATTTTATACGATTGATAATTTCTGTTTTTGTATTAGTAACAGGATATCTAATATCTAAAAATATTTTTATTTCGTTAAGTTCCATTTTTAACATATTAGCAGAACATGTTAATTTCCCACTCAGATCGTCATTTATATTGCAATTTAACTTGTTTCCTTCATTATCATAACCAATATGATCTTCATAAAATTGTATAAAGGGATCTTCAAAATCAGTTCGTTGCGATAAGGATTTGATTAGTTTTGAAATAGCATTTATTC
>JAEZZN010000031.1 GCA_023418535.1 Bacillota bacterium
GAATAATTTAATAATATTTTAAGCGGAATGTAATCTGTAATCAACAGGTGACATTCCGTTTAATTTTGTCTTTATCCTGTCTTCATTGTACCATTTGATATATTCTTCTATTTCTTGAACTAATTTATCATAACTTTCAAATTCAACTCCATAATACATTTCTTGTTTTAGTACACCAAAGAAGTTTTCCATAGTAGAATTGTCTAGACAATTGCCTTTCCTTGACATACTTTGAACTATATTCATTTTTTCTAATCGATTAGTCCATGAATTGTGTTGGTAATGAAATCCCTGATCTGAGTGTATAGTTAAGTTTTTAATGTCTTTATTTTTATATAACGCTTTTTCTAACATTGTATTAGTTAAGTTAATTGTTGGGTGACTACTTAGTGTATAGCTAATTACTTCGCTATTGTATATGTCTAATATTGGTGATAAGTACAATTTCTTTTCTTGACCTTTAATTCTAAATTCAGTTATATCTGTTAGCCATAACTCATTTGGTTTACTTGCTTTAAATCGTCTTTTTACAAGATTATTTGCTACTTTACCTATTTGTCCCTTGTACGAAGAATATTTTCTCAATCTAGTCTTAAATTTAGAGCATAGCAAGGATTCTTCTCTCATAATTCTTAAAACTTTTTTATGATTGATATTAAATCCTTTGTGTTTTAAAGTCAAAGTCACTCTTCTGTATCCATATCTGCCTTTTGACTTTCTTACTATATTTTTAATCTCATCTTTAACTTCTTTGTCTCTATCTATTGCTTGTTCTATCTTTATCTTCCATTCATAGTACGATGATTTTGGTAAATCTGCTATATTTAACCATTCGCATACTTTAATTTCTGGATATTTTTTTTGTAATTTGAGGATTATCTTTGTCTTTTCCTTGCTTCTGCTTCCTCCTCTAGTAGCAAGGCTTGTAGCTTTTTTTCGTATATTATCTTCATTCTTAGGAGTCTATTTTCTTCCCTTAGTCTTATTAATTCTTCTCTTTCACTTTCGTTTATTGGATTATTAAGTTTAGACTTCTTATTTGATTTACTCATATCTTTTCTAGACCTTCCTCTGTTATCTTCTAGCCCAGATAGACCCTTCTGTAGATAAGTTCTTTCCCATCTGCTTATCATAGATCCATTAACAAGATTGAAGTGCTCTGCAGTCTCTCTAAGCGAAGTATTATTGATTCGCCTATATTGTATTACAGATAGCTTAAATTCACTAGTGAATTTATCATTTTTTGACTTTTTTGATAAATTATCAAAACCTCCTGATTTATATTTATCTATCCATTCTCTTAAACTACTTTTTGGAATATTATATTTATTAGCTATTCTATCACTACCACCTGATTTTCCTGATAAATATTCCATTACTAATTTTATTTTAAAATCTTTTGTGTATTTTGGCATAGAAAACCCCTCCATCCGTATTCCGGATTTTGGGGTTCAGCTCACAAAAAATTGATTTTTTAGGTCCAACTTTTTGGGGTCAGTTCATTGTACTTGAAATTAGTGCCTGTTTTAATTTATATACTTAGTGAGTTGAGTTAATGAAATAAAAAATCATATTCAATTTTATGGGTTATATGAAATATGATAAATAAAAGAGATTATTACAACTTGACTTTTGCACCCAAAAGTATATAATTTTAGGTGCAAAGGGGGTGACATATTTATGGCTTCAATTACGGATAAAATAGAAATCATAATGTCTGAAAATCAAGGTGAGATCTTCTCTATAAATGACTTCTATCATTTGGGGACAAAGAATACTGTTAAATCTGTTTTGTATAGATTAAGTGAAGATAATGAGATAGTTAGACTTATTGATGGATTATATACAAAACCTAAGTATAGCAAAATTTTGAACGAATACTCCTTTCCTGATGCTGATTCCGTTGCAAATAAAATTGCCGATAAATTCTCTTGGACGATAGCACCTATGGGAGATACAGCATTAAACTATACAGGTTTGTCTACACAAGTACCAAATGAATATGTTTATATTTCAGATGGACCATATAGAGAATACTTGTATAGGGATAAAAAAATCGTATTTAAACATACAACAAATAGAAATATAACTTCTTATTCGAAAGAGTTATCTATTCTAATACAGGCAATAAAAGCACTAGGAAAAAATAAAATAAGTGAAAAAGATATTAAAAAACTTGCTTTGTTTGCTAAAAATATTAAAGAGGATCTGAAAAAAGACACCTTAAAGTTGCCTTTTTGGATACAAGAAGTTTTAGAGAAAATACAGGAGATAAACCTTGAGTAAATTATTTGAAATATCAAGTGGAGAACTTGAACTTGTTATACAAAACACATCAGATAAACTTTCTATGTCAAAAGCTATTGTTGAAAAAGATTTATGGGTTTGTATGATTCTGAAATATCTATTTGAGGATTTTAAATATAAAGATGCCATTGTTTTTAAAGGTGGAACAAGTTTATCTAAAGTATATAAATTGATAGAAAGATTTTCAGAAGATATTGATCTTGCTTTAGATTGGAAAGTTTTGGGATATGGACGCGAAGAACCTTATGAAGAATGAAGCAATACTAAGCAGTTGAAATTTAATGATAAGTTAAACGAAGATACAAAGGTATTTCTTCGTGATGAATTCTTACCTATTTTAGAAGATTACTTTAAGGGAGTTTTAAAAGGTAAAGATTATAAATTTTATATTGATGAATTTGACGGTCAAACGATCTGTTTTGATTATCCTAAAAATCATCGTGACAGCTCAATATTACAAGTAATAAGGTTTGAAATTGGAAGTTTAGCTGAGCCGATACCAGCAAGTATGCAGAAGATAAAAACCTATATTGAAGAGGTATATCCTGATGTATTTGATGAAAATATTCAGGTGGTGGCAGTTGATAGCTTAAGAACTTTTTATGAAAAGATAACGATACTTCATAGAGAAGCAAACAGAGTAAACGGAAACTATCCTACTAGATATTCTAGGCATTTTTATGATGTATATAAAATGCTACTTACAGATATAAAAGAAAAGAGCTTTGATAACTTAGACTTATTAAAAGCAGTAATTGAATTTAAGAAAAAATTCTATGCGTGCAATTGGGCTAAATATGATGATATTGAAGAAGGAAAAGTAAAGTTAATCCCATCTGATGAAGCTCTAGATATATTTTCAAAAGATTATGATAGTATGAAAAATATGCTCTTTGGAGAAAAAATACCATTTGATAAAATCATAAGTAGCTTAAGAGAATATGAGATAGAACTAAATGAAGTATTAAAAAACAAATAATAATTTTAAACAAGGAAGATAGATATTAGAACTATCGTATTATGCAGATCTATACAAAACGAACTAAACATGCCACTAGAACTAAGAAAAGCCCATCAAGAAAACGATAAAGCAGTAATGAAGGCTTATGGTTTTGATTGGAAAACTATGACTGAATCTGAGTGTGTTGTTGAACTTATGAAATTGTATCAAAAATCTGTTAGTGAAGATAAATAAAGAGGAAACTTATGATACTAGAAACCAAAAGACTAATCCTAAGACCTTGGCGAAAATCAGATGCCCAAAGTCTATACGAAAATGCAAAGAATCCAAATGTAGCTTTAGTGGCTGGATTTCAACCTCATAAAAGTGTTGAAGAAAGTTTATACATTATAGAAAACATTCTTACTGACTCAGAATGCTACGCTATATGTAAAAAAGAAGATAATATAGCAATTGGTTCAATACAACTTAAAATGAAGAGTAAAATGTTTGACAAGGATATAAAAAACGAATGCGAAATAGGATTTTGGTTAGGAGAGAAATACTGGGGAAATGGATTCGTTCCAGAAGTTGGAGAAAAACTTATTCAGCGTGCCTTTGAAGATTTAGGAATGAATGTAATCTGGGCTAATTATTTCGCAGGAAATGAAAATTCTAAAAGAGTACAAGAAAAATTAGGTTTTGTACATTATAAAACTTTTAAAAATGAAAAAGCAAAATTAATAGATAAAATAACTGATTTTAATTTTACTAGACTTACAAGGGAAAGATATTTAACAAGATATATCTAAAAAAGAAAAAAATAAACCATAGAGATTTTATTATTATAAATAGTCTATGGTTTATTTTTATGCTTACTTTTTACTTTGTATTTTATCCGATTTCAATAATCCTCTTTAATAAACAATCATCATCAGAAATATTTTTTATATATTCTTCATAACTTTTCTTAATGAAATCAGGAGCATTATCTTTAATTTTATATCTTTTTTTATTATATCCTATTTCATTACTATATTTTGGATCTTCTATATACCATTCAGGAAATTTCAAAAACTCTGGCATTTTTAACAATTTAATCTCCTTTATCTTCATGGATGTCATAATATTTAATACCCATCTATATAAAAATATACTTTAAGATATTACCTAACTTCCACATCCTCTAAATATACAATATCAAAAAATTACATCACAATCTCAATTCAACCACATCCACTTTTTAAAAAAACTTTTGACATTAAGATTTTAAAATGTTAATATACTTGAGAATGATTATCATTATTGATTATTTAAAATGAAAAGAAAGGAAAAAAAGAAATGACAAAGAAAATATTAAGTATTCTATTAGCATTTATATTAACTTTTTCTTTAGTGGCATGTACAGGTGCGAATAAAGAAACTGATTCAAAAAATGAAGTAGAAAGTGTACAAGAAAGCGAAAAAGAAAGTGAAGTAGAAAGCGCAAAAGAAAGCGCAAAAGAAAGCGAAAAAGAAAGTTCAAAAGAAGCTGAAGTGGAACAAATAGGTGATAAAAGAATAGTTGCTGCTAGTAAGACGGTAGCAGAGTATTTATCTTTATTTGATCAAGAGATAGTTGGGATAACTAAACAAGAAGCTTTACCTAAGATGTATGAAGGGGTAAAACAAATTGGACCACCAAGAAAGTTAAATTTAGAGATAATCATGAGCTTGAATCCAGATATAGTGATTGCAAATGATACTAGTAAAAAGGATATTGAAGAGTTTTTAAGCAATCAAGGTGTGAAAACTATGTATCTTGATAGTAACAACCATGATTTAGTATATGAAAATATTAAAACTATTGGTAAAGCTTTAAATAAAGAAGATCAAGCTAATCAAATAGTTGAAGAGATGAAGAAAAAGGAACAAGTTATATTAGAAAAAGCTAAAAGTCTTAAAGGAAAGTCATATGCACTATTATTTGGGACTGGCGATAATTTTCAATTAGTGACAGAAAATTCATATTTAGGATCTTTACTTTCACAAATAGGTATGGAAAACATAGCTAAGGATGCAAGTGGTGAAAATAATAGATATTTACCATATAGCTTAGAAACAATGGTATCTAAAGATCCAGATTATGTACTTACTTTAGCACATGGTCATAAAGAACAGGCTAAAAATGTATTTTCTGAAGAATTTAATAAAGATTTATGGAAAAATTTAAGAGCTGTGAAAGAAGATAGACTTATACATCTAGATGATAAAACAAATCCTTTAACAGGAAATATTCATATGTTAGAAACTTTAGATGCACTAATAGATAGTCTTTTAGAAAAAGAAAGCAATTAAATATGTTTAGAAAGCAAAAAGATATATATATATTATTTGCTATATTAGTAGTTATATTGATAATATCAATCTTTTTATCCATTTCTATAGGATCTGTAAATATTGATTTAAGTGAAATATTTAAGATTATATTTAATGGGGGAAAAACAGAGAATTACAATATATTTATGAATATTAGGATGGTAAGAGTTTTGTTTGCTATGGTATCAGGGATGTGCTTAGCCATTTCTGGTTTGTTATTACAAATAGTCTTGAGAAATCCTATGGCTGATAGTGGATTTTTAGGTATATCTTCAGGAGCATCATTTGCAACTACATTGGTGCTGCTTATTATACCTATTAAATCAACTTATGTACCTGTGATTTCATTTATAGGGGGGATATCAGCTTTTTTAATAATTCTTTTATTATCATACAAAAAAGACTCTTCTCCTTCAAATATGATATTAATAGGGGCAGCATTGAATGCCATATTAAGAGGAGGACAGTCTTTTCTTATGACTATGTATAGTGATAGATTACAAGGTGTTATAACCTGGCAAAATGGTAATCTTTCTGGAAAAACTTGGAATGCTCTATTTTCATATATTATGTATGTTCTTCCTATTATATTAATAATATTTGCAATCAAAGGTAAGATAAATGTATTAAATTTATCTGATGAATCAAGTTTAAGTTTGGGTGTTCCTGTAAAAAAATATAGGATGTTTATTTCATCCTTAGCAGTATTTTTGGCAGCTGTAAGTGTATCATATGTTGGGATAATAGGTTTTGTAGGATTATTGGTTCCTCATATCGCTAAAACATTAGTAGGAAATAATATTAAAAAGACGCTACCTTTTAGTATAATACTGGGATCTATTCTATTATTAATAGCCGATTTATTTTCTAGAACAATAGCATCTCCAATAGAGATTCCAATTGGTACTGTCATGTCTATAATAGGTGGTCCATTCTTTATATATTTAATTTCAAAAAGTAGTAAGGGTAAAAAATATGCTTAAAAAAAATCAAAAAGAATATTTTGATAATAATGATTTTAATAAAAGAGAATATATAGAAAATATGTTGAGGGCTGAAAATATATCATATAAATATAGCAATGGGGAAGACTTTGGTATAAAAGATGTAAATCTTTCTGTAAGAGAAAAAAAATTTACTGCACTTATAGGACCAAATGGATGTGGTAAATCAACTGTCTTTAAGCTCTTAATGGGAGAGATCAAACCGGATAAAGGCAAAATATATCTTGGTGATAAGGATATATCTAAAATAAATATAAAAGATAAATCTAAAAAAATAGCCATTGTACATCAAAAAAATCAATATGTCCATGGCTTTACTATAAGAGAAGTTGTAAGCATGGGAAGGACTTCGTACCAATCTATATTTGGTTCACTTTCTAAAGAAGATAAATTGGCGATAGATAATGCTCTATACTTAGTAGGTTTAACAGATATAGCTGATAAATATTGTAATGAAATATCTGGGGGACAATTGCAAAGAGTATGGTTAGCTCTAGCTTTAGCTCAAGAACCAGAGATTATACTTTTAGATGAGCCTACTACATATTTAGATGTAAAATATCAAATACAATTACTTGAGATGGTAAGAGAGCTTGTTGACAATCATGGGATCACTTGTTTAGCTATATTGCATGATTTAAATCAGGTATTAAACTATTCTGATTTTACATATATTATGAAGGATGGAGAAATAAAATATAGTGGAGAAACAGAAGAAATATTAAGTTTCAACAATATAAAAAATATATTTGGAGTTAACTCAAATATGGTAGATAGTTATGATGGTAGAAAAGTTTTAGATATATATTTAGATAAGGAAGATAAAAATGTACATAAAGATATTAAATTTGGGCAAATCATACAGATTTAGAGCCTTTTTAGACATTTTAATAAACTTTATAAAAAATATTTCTTTTATATTTGTAATAATTCTATATATCTTATTTTTAAATAAAAGATATATAGAATTTTCTATAATTACAATATTTATATTAGCTGTATATATTATCGATATTTTTAAGCAAGAAAATGGATTGATTTTATGGTCTAATAAAGCAATATCAAATTTAACAAAAGACTATCTAAAATCTTTGTTTAATAATAGCAGATGGAAAGTAAAAAATGCTGATGTAGTAGATATTGTATCAGGAGATATAAATTTTATTAGAAAACTATCAATATTTTATGAGGAGATTATACCAAGATTTTGTGATATGTTTCTTTTCTATATTGTATTTTTAATAGTTAGCATTAGATATTCTACTTATATTTTCTTGATACCTCCTATTGCTATGTTTCTAATGCGTTTAGTTAACAATATGGTAAAAAGATTGCAAGAGAAATATGACAATAAAAGGGATAGAAACTATATAAATATGAGTTCAAAATTTATAGAAGACCTTAATGGCATTAATACGATTTTAATGTATAGGGCAGATGATGTTTTCCAAGAAAATTTTGATAAAAAAGCAGATGAGCATAGAAAATCAATTATGTTTTCTCTATTGCTTTCATTACCTAAATCAATGTTTAGAATAATTATTTCGAATATTGGGATTATCTTGTCAGCAGTATTAATTTTCAACCTTGATATTTTCATTATAGTAAAGCTAGTATTAGTTTATTTAAATTCTTATATTTTGATAAACACAAAGAAGTTTGCTTATTACAACAAGCAAGTTAAAAGTATGGAACCTGTATTAAATAGGGTTTTAAATATGATAAAAGAGCAAAGTGTGATAAAAAACGAAAATGAAGAAGAAAATATTTCGAACAAAATTGAAAATATTGAATTTAAGGATTTATATTTTAAATATATAGATAGTGATAAAAATATACTAGAGGGTATGAACTTAAAATTTAATAGCGGTAATTTTTACCATGTAGTTGGTAAAAATGGAAGTGGAAAGTCTACTTTAATAAGCTTAATTAAAGGTAGAAATGAGATAGATAAAGGAAAGATATTAATTAATGATATAGATATATCCCAGATATCTAATGAATATATGTCTAAAAAAATAGCTATTATTGAAAAGGATAGCTATATATTATCTAAAACCATTAAGGATAATTTGATTTATGCATCTAATGGAAAGATGGATATTGAAGATATAAAAAATATACTAGAAGAATATTCTCTACTTAAATATGTGAATGAACTTTCCGAAGGTTTTGATACTAATGTAGGTGAAGGTGGTAATTTATTGTCACCTGGGCAAAAAGCTCAGCTTTTACTTGCTATGTATATATTAAATGACAAGGATGTATATATCTTAGATGAAGCTATGTCTAGTGTGAATCCGGAAAATAGAGATATAATTCTAAATTGCTTAAAAAAATTATCAAAAACAAAAATAATAATCAATATATCTCACTATATATCAGATATAAATGATGATGATATTGTTGTATTTTTTGATGATGGAAAAGTATATATGAATAGGCAAAAAGAGCTTTTGAAGTTGAAAAATTACAAGAGTTTAAGTAGAAAGGAGATGATATGAAAAGATTACTTAAATATAGTAAAAATTATATTTTAGAGATTATCATATCATCTCTAGGAGCTTTTCTATTTGCCTTTGGTTTTGTATTAGTTATATTTTTGGGATTTAATATATTACTTGATAAAAACTTTTTATATGAAAATCTTTATCTAATAATATTTTGGCTGATAGCTACAGGGGCAGGAAATGCTATTGAACACTACTTAGGTCATGATATTGCCTTTAAGGTATTAAGAGACTTTAGGTCTATGGTATATTTCAAGATCAGAAAGCTTGGACCAAAAGTCCTTGAAAATAGAAATTCATCAAATTTATTAAATCTTATAAGTAAGGATATAGATAGCATAGAAGTTTTTTATGCCCATACTATAGTTCCTATTATTAGAACTATTTTTTATACAATATTTATATTTTATTTCTTTTCAAGATTAAATATATTTGTTGGTTTTAGTTTCTTGCTTATTTCTTTATTAAATATATTAATTTCTAGATATATTTATAATAAAAAGATTTATGAAAAATCTAGTATTTATCATAAATACAATAATGGATTAAATAAAGATTTATTGGAGATAATAGAGGGGAAAGATCAGATTATACAACTTAATATTAAAGAATTATTTTTCAAAAAGGTAGGCGATAAATTTGAAAGATTAGATAATATTAAAGAAGAAAGACAAGTTTATCATGATAAAAAGACAAAGATTATCTCTTTATTAAATTTATTATTCTTTATATTATTTGTAGTCCTAATACATTTTACAACTGGGATTAATTCTTCATCTTTAGCCTATGTATTCATATATCCATTTTGTTTTGAACCATATAATTCCATTTCTAGACTTCCTTTATTTTTAAGTAATGGTATAGTTGCTACAAATAACTTGTTTGATTTTCTAGAATTAGAAGAAGATAAGGAAGAACAAAATATTGAAGAAAAGAAATCTATAAAGGATGAAATAGATTTTGATGATATCAAGATTAAAAATCTTAGTTTTACTTATCCTAGTAAAGATGATTTAGTTTTAGATAATATATCCTTAAATATAAAATCGAAAGAAAGAGTAGGAATATTTGGTCCTAGTGGATCTGGAAAATCTACATTAGTTAAGATATTAATGAAGTGGTATGAATACAATCAAGGAGAAATTCTGATAAATGGTTTTAATTTAAGGGATATTCCTAAAGAAGAAATAATGTCTAATATTAATTATATGCCTCAAAATCCTTCTTTCTATAGCATATCTTTAAGAGAAAATCTAAGAATGTTTAATAAAAATATTTCTGACAATGAGATATTTGATATATTAAAAAAATTAAATTTAATAGACAGGATAAATGAGTTAAAAGAAGGCCTTGATACTATATTAGATTCAAATAATTTAAGTTTTTCAAGTGGTGAAAAGCAAAGACTTGATTTAGCAAGAGCATTATTGAATCCTTCAAAGATATTAATATTAGATGAACCATTAAGTAATACTGACAAAAACAATGGAAAAGATGTCTTGAATATATTAGATACATTGTATAAAGGAATTGTAATTATAATATCTCACAGATATGAAGCTTTCGATATATGTGATAATGTATATGAAATAAAAAATAAAAAAATATATTAAAAATAACCTCATCACTTTTAAGAGATGAGGTTATTTTTATGAAGAAATTTAAAGAAAATAATTATTATTTTTACTATGCCAAAAAAATGGGCATATTAATTGTGTTAGAGTTTAAGAAAGCATGGTGATTAAATGAAAGATAATAAAAATGGTGGTGGTATCCACTAAGCTTGGTTTATATTAACTATTTCAGCAGTGGTTTTGGGAGTTTTTGTTCCGATAGTAACTTCTCTGTCTAATAGTTGGCAGATTGCTGTAACGGAGGATTTAGGATTTTGTAGAACTGCTTATTCCATAAGTGGGACTATAACTCAAGCGGTAGTATATTTTTAGGTCCGGTAGCGTCATATTATTTAACTAAATATAATTTTAATAAGTTGTGGACAGCTTTTGCTATATTGTTCTCTGCAGGGGTATTTGGTTTTTCTTTAGCGCAAAATCAATATCATTTTTATATTTCTGCTTTTGTAGTTGGGGTTTGTTTTATAGCGACTACATCAATACCTATAATGATGATGATAAATAACTGGTTTTATGAAAAGAGAGGGCTTGCAACTTCAATTGCAGTATCTGGGATATCTGCAGGTGGAGTTATATTGAGTCCACTTATTAGTAGAGTTATATCTAATTATGGATGGAGAACATCATATAGAAAGTATTCCCTTGTTATCCTGGTAATAGCTATTGTATTTGGAGTTTTTCTTATTTATTTAAAACCAGAAGATAGAGGGAAGAAACCTTATGGATTTAAGAAAAAAGAAGAAATTGAAAAAGAAAATTTAGGTGGAGAAGCAAGCAAGTCTTTAGAAGTTGGCTTGAGTTTAAGTGCATCAATAACTTGTAGTTTCTTTATATTTCTAATTTTAGGATCTATAACTAATGGACTTGCAAATGGTGCTAGTTTACAATTTCCACCAGCATTGTAACAAGCTTTAGGGGTTGAAAGATCGGGTTCATTAATTTCTATATATCTATTAATAGGTGTATTTGGAAAATTATTGCTTGGAGAAATTGCCGATAGATTTGGTATCTATAAAGCTTTGATATTTGGTTCAATTACATTGTCGATAAGTTTTGTGTCTATGTTGTTTATCGATACTTCTTGGGGACCATGGGCATTAGCGGTAATCTTTGGACTTGGTTTAGCCATGGGGACTGTTCTATCTTCATTAGTTACTTCTTCTATTTATAATAGGGAAATGTATGGTGAATCTTATGGTTTTGTGCAATCAGGTATGCAAATAGGGGCGGCGATAGGACCTTTATTTGTGTCCTTTATTTTTGATAGATCAGCTTCATATTATATTGCTTGGATTGTTAATATTGTTCTAGCTATATTGACTGGAGTGCTTTTGTATATTGCACATCAAAGAGCTAAGAAATATGAAAACAAGAGTGAAAAGTAATTTAAAAGGAATAAATTATGGAAAAAATATATTGATATCTTAAGAGATTTAATTCAAATAGAATCAGTAAATGATAATGAAAAAGAAGTTGCTGAATATATCGAAAAATTATTTAAGGATTATGATAATGTAGAAACTGAAATAATCAATTCTTATCCTAATAGATCAAATATATTAGTTAAAGTTAAAGGTAAAGAAAAAGGGAAGATATTTGCTTTTTCAGGACATTTAGATGTAGTAGAAGCTGGAGAAGGCTGGACCTATCCTCCTTTTGAAGGAAAAGTAGTTGATAACAAGATGTATGCAAGAGGAACTTCTGATATGAAAGCAGGGGTTGCTGCTAGTCTATATGCTATTTTAGAAATTCTAGAAGAAGGTATCGAATTTAATGGTGAAATTTGGTTTATAGGTACAGTTGGAGAAGAAGTAGGAATGCAAGGTGCATTGGATCTTGTAGAAAAAGGTTTTCTAGACGATGTAGATGCTATATTAATATCTGAACCTACAAAAGGTGATGATTAACATTTAGCTATATATGCATCAAAAGGTTCTATCATGTATACAGTAAATGCAAAAGGTAGAGCGTGTCATTCTTTAATGCCAGAACTTGGTATAAATGCTATAACAACTATTACAGATTTTGTAACTAAGGTACAAGCAAAATTTGATGAAATAACTAATGATGAAAAATATCAAAATGCTGACTTAGGTTCAACATTAAATGTTTTCTCAATGATAGAAGGTGGGATTCAATTCAATTCTGTACCAGAAAATGCAAGTGTAAGTGGGAATATAAGAACAGTACCTGAATTTGGATCTGAACAATCTATAAAAGTATTGGAAGATTCGATAGAAGAAAACAATAAGGATGATAGTAAGGCTAAGTTAAGTCTTGAATTGATTCAAGTATTAGACCCCGCTCTTGCAAGTAAAGAAAATGACTTAATAAATTCATTAAAAGAATCTGCAAAAGATAAAAATATAGTTGTAAAAGCTTTAATAGGTACATGTGAATTATCCAGATACATTCATATCAGAGACGATATTCAATTACTAGTATATGGTCCTGGAGTTACAAAAACAGCTCACATAGTTGACGAATATGTCGAACTAGATGAATATGGTGAAAATGTAAGAATATTTAAGGATACATGTCTTAGATTTTTGGAGAGATAGGTAATAATGCGTTGTATCTAATATTTTAAAATGCTATATTTTATGTAAGAATATTGTTGAAATTTGGTGGTTATTTTTGATGATGGTTTAATACAGAGAAGATAATTATATCTGTGATAATACTTAGAATTCTTTTATTCGTGTGGATTAATAAGACAAAATAAGATGATGATTACTACACAGAACTTGAGAAAGAGTATACTTATCTAGAAACAAAGTATAATAATCTTAAAAAAGAAATGGAAGATCTTAAGGCAAAATATGCAGAAAAAGAGAAAGAACTTGAAACTTACTTAGCATCATCAAATCCACAATCGGAAGAAAATGCTAAAGATACAGAAGAAGATAATCAAAAGGGAGAGTTAGACAATCAGGGATATGAGACGGAATTAAGTTTTGATGATCTTTCAAGAAATCCTGACAATCATGTTGGTAGGAAAGTTAAATTTACTGGCTATATCATCCAAGTTATACAGGGTGATGTAGTAACCCAATATAGACTTGCAATAGATGGAGATCAAAAAAAGATTATTTACATTGAGATAGATAATTCAAAGTTTTCAAATGGTAGAATATTAGAGGAAGATAATGTTACTATATATGGAGTTTCTCATGGATTGTATTCATATCAAGCTACTTCAGGAGCTCAGATTACATTACCTGCAGTTTTAATAGATCAATTTGAAATAAATTAATAAATTTAAAATCAGCAATTTATTATTGCTGATTTTTTTGTCTACTTTTTGCTCAATTAAGCATATTATAGTAATATTAATTTAATATAAACTTAATTGCATTAAAAGATTATATTATGTTTTTAAAAAGGATGTACCTAAAAATGACTTTTTTAAAATCAGTTTAATTCGAATAGATCAGATTATAGCGTTATAATAAATATGGAAATTTATATGTTACCATATAATACATAAGTACTAGATAATTTTAAATAATAATTACTCTTTAAAATTGAGAGCTATATAGAAAGGTAATAATATGATACAGAGACAAAAAAATATACTTCTGGATTTAAGACATTGCGAGATGACTATATTTGAGATTAGTTCAAAACAAGAGGTTACTGAAAGAACTATTAGAAATGATTTGAAGGCTCTTAATAAAACGCTTGAAAAGTATGATGCAGAGATTATTAAAGATGACTCAAGCAAATATAAGTTAATAATTAATGATAAAAATAAATTTAGTGATTTTGAACAAAAAGAATTGCTAAATTTTGAATTTGATTATTCTCAGCCAGATAACAGGGCAATATACATAGCCTTGAGATTACTGTTTGCAGATGAATATATTAAATTAGAAGAATTGATGGATGAAATGTATGTTTCTAGATCTTCTATTCAAAACGATATGAAGGAAGTTAGGAAAATTTTATCTGATAATGATTTAGATATAGAAACTAAACCTAATTATGGCATCAAAATCTTAGGTAGTGAAAAAAATATAAGAAATACAATTTCATCATATATCAATCATCTAAATACTAGTCCATATTATGATTTAAGTAGCGAAATTGATTTTATGTTTGATAAGAAAGAACTGAAATGCATAAATGATATAATCATTAAAAACATTGATTCATCGGATATCAAACTTTCAGATATAGCCTTAAATAACTTAGTTGTGCATATAGCTATAGCAATAAAAAGGATAAAGATTAATAAGTATTTCAAGAGAAAAATAGAATCTGATATATCAAACACGTATGAATTTTCGATTGCTAACAATATTATAAAAGGCATAGAAGATGAGTTTAATATTGAGTTTCCAATTGATGAAGTATACTATATTACAATGCACCTAATGGGCACCAAACTTATATTAAAAGAAGATAGTGGCAATCTAAATAACCAAGACCAAGAAATTATACAATTGGCTAAAGATATAATTGACCTAGTTGACTCGAAGATTCAATATAATATAAAAAATGATAATGAATTATTATCTTCAATCATACTTCATCTTAAACCTGCTATCTATAGGCACAAAAACAATATGAATATCAGGAATCCTTTATTGGCATCTATAAAATTGAACTATCCATTTGCCTATGAAGCATCAATCATAGCATCAGATGTTGTAGAAAGAAGATTAGGAATAAAGTTTGGAGAAGATGAGCTAGGTTACTTAGCTATACATCTAGGAGCTGCAATAGAAAGGGCAAAAATAAACAAGGGACCAATCAAAACTCTTTTAGTGTGTACTACAGGAGTTGGTAGTTCCAAGCTCTTAAAATATAAGTTAGAAAATAAATTTTTAAATCTTTTAGATATTTTCTCAACTACAGAATTATATAACGCTCAAAAAGTCATAGAAGAGGAAAATATTGATTTGATAATAAGTACAGTTCCTTTTACCAATGAAGTAAATATACCTAGCATATATATAAATGATATATTAGGTAATTCAAATTTTGATGAAATCCAAGACTTTATTGATAAATATAATAATAGTTCTAAATTTAGATTTTTAGAGATAGAAGATATCTATACCAATAAAGATTTCGAAACAAAAGAGCAAGTGATCAAATTTTTAACCGACCAAGCTATCGAAAGAGGTAAGGCTCCAGAAAATATATATGATAGTGTGATGGAGAGAGAAAATATAGCCACAACAAGTTTTGGTAATTATGTTGCCATACCGCATCCGATAGACTTAATTACAGATGAAACTTTTATATCCATTGCTACCCTAAAAGAAGGGATAGAATGGGCAGATAAAACTGTTAAACTAGTTATATTGCTATGCGTTGCAAAAGATAACAATGAAACCTTTGAAGACATGTACAAAATATTACTAGACATAATTGATAGTGAAGAAAAAGTAAAGCAAATAATAAAATCTAATAGTAGAAAGAAAATTTATAATATTATAAATGATGGAAGATAGCTATTTTTAATGGCTATCTTCTTTTTTACATACATAGCTAGACGTTTTCACAAGTTTTGGAAAATAATTGTATTAATAAATTTTGAAATTGATACTATAATAAATTCATAACAAACAATAACAAAAAAGGAGGCGTACATGGCTAATAATATGGAAGAAATTATTATGGGATTAATAGTTCACTCCGGAAATGCTAGATCAACTTCTATGGAGGCAATTGCTGAAGCTAAAAAAGGAAACTTTGTAAAAGCTGACCAGCTTATTGAGCAAGCTAATAATGAATTTTTAGAAGCACATGCAGTCCAAACAGGTATGATACAGAAAGAAATAAATGGAGAAGAAACTCCATTATCACTGTTGATGGTTCATGCACAAGACCATTTAATGAATGCATTAACAGTTAAAGATTTAGCTGAAGAATTTATAGACTTATATAGAAACAAATAAAAATAAATAAAATAGGAAAAATAAAAAAAAGGAAAGGAGTATAAAATGAAAAACGCAATTATAATGTGTGCTGCAGGTATGTCAAGCTCACTAATGGCAAAGAAAACAACACAATACTTAAAGGAGAAAGGATATGATATACAGGTTGATGCAACCATAGCAGCAACTGGTCAAAAATTGATACAAGATCAAAAATATGACCTATATCTAATCAGTCCACAAGCTAAAATGTATTTTGAAAAATTAAAGGTAATAGCTGATAAGGCAGATAGACCGATGACAGTTATACCAATGCAAGCATATGCACCAATTCCTATGGGGATAGAAAAATTAGCAAATATTATCTTAGAATATAACGATGAAGAAAAGTAAACAACAAAAAGAGTTTGAAAAACAAAGATATGAATTAGGCTTAAAGTACGCTAAATCAACATTTATAAGATATATGACAGCAGTATTTTTTGTTATAGCAATTTACTGGTTTTACCTTTCATTAACTGTAAGTAGACTAGTTACATTGATACCATCAATTTATCTAATCTTATATATTATATGTTCTATAGATCAATATAGGACTTTACATGTTAAAGATGAAGGATTTAAAAAGACAGAAAATATTATGAAATTAACTTTAATAACTAATCTTATCTTGATACTTATAAGCCTATTTGATTTTAGGTTAATATTTGGATATTTCGCTAATACAATAATCCCTATATCGGTTTTATCAATAGGTATTTTAATTAAATACTTAATTATAAGAAAAATTAATAAATTAAAAAAACTATAAGGAGGACATATGTTTAGTTTTTTAGAAAAATACTTAATGGGGCCAATGGCGAAAATTTCCCAATTAAGGTTGGTTAGGGCAATCACAGCAGCAGGTATGGCATCCATACCATTTACAATCGTAGGATCAATGTTCTTGGTTCTAAATATTTTACCTTTAACAATTCCACCATTACAAGGTGTTTGGGATGCAAGTTTTAACAAGGTAACCAATATTTATATGTTAGCTAATAAGGCTTCTATGGGTATCATAGGACTTTATTTCTTACTTGTAATAGCTTATGAATATACAAAGATAATATCTGAAGAAGAAGAAATTGATAACATGAGACCAATCAATGGTATGTTATTATCATTATTCGCATTTTTCATGTTTATTCCGCAATTTGCTAAACAAGCAGGTTTTGAATTACTACACAACCCAGAAACAGGCGTTATAAATGGTTGGGCAGTTGGAGGAGATGGTCTTTCAAGACTAGGTGCAACAGGTATATTTACAGCAATTATCACATCATGGTTAATAGTTAATATCTATAAATTCTGTATCAAGAGAAATTTAACAATAAAAATGCCAGATGATGTTCCAGACGGAGTTGCAAACTCATTCTCAGCTTTAATTCCAGCATTTTTAATAGCTTTAGTAGTATTTTTAATCCAAGGTGTATTAGTATACTTTGACACAGACTTATTTGAAATTGTTTCAATACCATTTGGTTTCGTAACAAATATTGCAGGAACACTACCAGGTGTATTAGTAATTCACTTCCTAATCCATGCTTTATGGATAGTAGGTATCCACGGTGCTACAATCATATCTTCATTAGTATCACCAATAGTATTACAAAATATGCAAGCTAATGCACAAGGTGCAAGCATCCCATTTGCTGGAGAATTCTATAATGCTTTCTCATATCCAGGTGGTTCAGGATCAACTTTAGGTTTAGTAATAATGTGTATTATATTAGCAAAATCCGAACAACTTAAAGCTATAGGTAAGGCAGCTATTGTACCAGGTATCTTCAATATAAACGAACCTGTAATCTTTGGTATGCCAATAGTTTACAACCCAATCTTATCAATTCCATTTATCTTAGCTCCAATGGCTGGTGCAACAATAGGTTACTTAGGAATAGCATCAGGATTTGTAAGACCGATTATTGCTCAACAACCATGGCCAACACCATTAGGAATAGGTGCCTTTATAGCAACAGGTGGTGATTGGAAGGCTATAGTTGTAGCCTTAGCATCAGTGGTAACAGCAGCTTTGATATACTATCCATTCTTCAAGGTTTATGACAAAAAATTATTAAAAGAACAAGAAGAAGTAGCTGCAGAACACAATTAATAAAATAGATAGACGAGGAGAAAAAATGAGTTTCAGAAAAGACTTTCTATGGGGAGGAGCAACTGCTGCTAACCAATTAGAAGGAGCATACAATGTTGATGGAAGAGGTCTAGCTAATGTAGATCTCTCACCAGTAGGTGAATCAAGAGAAGCTGTTATTACTGGAAAAAGGAAAATGCTTGAATTTGAAGAAGGCGAATTTTATCCTGCAAAAGAATCCATTGATTTTTATCATAGATATAAAGAAGATATTGCTTTATTTGCCGAAATGGGATTTAAAGTATATAGATTTTCAATAGCTTGGACTAGAATATTTCCAAAAGGGGATGAATTAGAACCAAATAAAAAAGGTTTAGAATTTTATGACAAAGTAATTGATGAATGTCTAAAACATGGAATTGAACCTTTAATCACAATTACACACTTTGACTTCCCAGTTCACCTAATCAAAGAGTATGGTGGATGGAGAAATAGAAAAATAATAGAATTCTACGAAAGACTTGTAACTGTGCTATTCAATAGATACAAAGGTAAGGTTAAATATTGGTTAACCTTTAATGAAATAAATGTTATTTTAGCAGCTCCATTTATGGGATCAGGCTTGGTCTTTGAAGAAGGTGAAGATATTGAAAAAACTCAATACCTAGCTATCCACCATGAATTAGTGGCATCAGCAAAGGCTACAAAGATACTAAGAGAAATCGACCCTGAAGCTAAAATAGGATGTATGTTAGCTGCTGGATCGTTCTATCCAATGAGTCCAAGGCCAGAAGATGTATTTGCGGCAATGCAAGCAAATAGAATGTCTTACTTCTTTGTAGATGTTCAGTCAAGAGGATATTACCCATCCTACAAGCTAAAAGAATTAGAAAGAAAGGGTATCTTACCTGACATAACAGAAGAAGATAAGAAAGTTCTTAGAGAAAATACAGTAGACTTTGTATCATTCTCATATTACTCATCTAGAGCAATTGAAGTGAATAAAGATGAGAAAAAAGATGCTGACAAAAGTGATTCTAACCTATTTGAATCAACAAAAAACCCATATTTAGACCATACTGAATGGGGATGGCCAATTGATCCACTAGGATTTAGAATTACACTTAATGAAATCTATGATAGATATCAAAAACCATTATTCGTAGTTGAAAATGGACTTGGTGCAGTTGATGAACCTGATGAAAATGGATATGTTGAAGATGACTATAGAATCAATTATCTAAGAGACCACATTAAAAATATGAAAGATGCAGTTGAATTAGATGGTGTTGATTTATTAGGCTATACAACATGGGGACCAATAGACTTAGTGTCAGCTGGTACTGGAGAAATGAAGAAGAGGTATGGCTTCATCTACGTTGATAGAGATAATTATGGAAATGGAACTCTAAAAAGAACTAAGAAAAAATCATTTGACTGGTACAAGAAAGTTATAGCATCAAATGGTGAAGATTTAGATTAAAAATTTTCATAAGGATAAGATTTATATAACTTTATCCTTATGGAAAAACAGGAATAATGATGAAAAAGAATGATCCTATAGTAGCCTCTATAATCTTAATATAGGATTAACTAAGTTTTAAAAATTACTGTATATTGTAAAGAAAAAACTATTGTAGAAAATATATGCATTGACTGCAATAGTATACATGGTAATCAAATATAATAGGAGGATTTTATGTTTGACTTTTTAGAAAAGTATATAATGGGCCCGCTGACTAAATTATCACAATTAAGATTAGTTAGGGCAATTACAAAAGCGGGTATGGCATCCATACCATTCACAATAGTAGGATCTATGTTCTTGGTATTAAATATTTTACCTTTGACAATACCTGCACTTCAAGGACTTTGGGACCAAACATTTTTCAAGGTTTCTAGTGTTTATATGTTAGCTAACAAAGCCTCAATGGGTATCTTAGCTCTTTATTTCTTGCTTGTTACATCATATGAATATACCAAATCATTTAGGGATGAAGATGGGATAGATGTAAACCCTATATCAGGTATGTTACTATCACTATTTGCTTTCATAATGTTCATTCCTCAATTTGAAAAGGGAGCAGGATTTAACCTACTTCATGATCTCGAAAAGGGGATAGTAAATGGATGGGCAATCGGTGGCGATGGTGTATCAAGATTTGCAGCATCAGGAATATTTCCAGCTATTTTAGTAGCATGGTTAGTAGTAAATGTTTATAAAATGTGTATAGTAAAGAAATTAGTTGTTAAAATGCCTGAAGAAGTTCCAGAAGGTGTAGCTAACTCTTTCACAGCTTTAATTCCAGCTTTTATAATAGCTTTGATAGTATTTATACTTCAAGGTGTAATGATAAGTTTTAACACAGACCTATTCTCATTTGTTGCAATACCATTTGGTTTTGTAACTAAGTTAACCAATTCATTATTAGGTATGGTTGTGATTTACTTCATAATGCATGCTTTATGGGTTGTCGGTATTCATGGTCCAGTAGTTTTAGGGGCATTCTTACAACCTATATTAATTAACAACCTAGCATTAAACCAAGCAGGAGCAAAGATACCTCTAGCACTTGACTTTAAAAATGCTTACGTTTCAGTAGGTGGATCAGGATTTACCCTAGGTCTAGTTATAATGTGTATATTCCTTGCAAAATCTGAACAATTAAAAGCAATAGGTAAGGCGGCTATAGTACCAGGTATATTCAATATAAATGAACCAGTTATTTTCGGTATGCCAGTAGTTTATAACCCAATACTAGCTATACCTTTTGTTCTAGTACCTATAGTAACAGGGGTAGTTGCATACTTAGCTATTACTACAGGTTTAGTAGGTCCAAACATAGCTCAACAACCATGGCCAACACCAATCTTCCTATCAGGAATAATTGGTACAGGTGGAGACTGGAGAGCCTTAGTATTACAGGTAGTTAACTTAACTATAAGTGTGGTGATCTGGTATCCATTCTTCAAAATGTATGATAAGAAACTAGTAGAAGAACAAAAACAACACGAAAAAGAGTTAAATAATTAAAAAAACAATAAATTAGAAAATATAAATAGGAGGTGGTTAATTAGATTATTTATTAAGAACAAACCAAATGTTAATGGTTAAGATATTAATTTATAGTAAGAATGTAAAAGAATAAATAAACTAAGGAGTAAAAAATGTCTAAAAAATTAAAAATTGTTACAATTGGTGGTGGTTCATCATATACACCAGAGTTGATTGAAGGTTATATTTTAAGAAAAGACCAATTAAATATTGGAAAAATTGTTTTAGTAGATATTCCAGAAGGTGAAGAAAAACTTAACATAGTTGGTGAAATGGCTAAAAGAATGATTAAAGCTGCTGGCCTAGATTGGGAAGTAGAATTAACATTAGATAGATACAATGCCTTAAAAGACGCTGACTTTGTAACAACACAATTTAGAGTTGGTCTATTAGATGCTAGAGTTAAAGACGAAAGAATACCTTTATCACACGGTGTATTAGGACAAGAAACTAATGGTGCTGGTGGTATGTTCAAGGCATTTAGAACTATACCAGTTATAGGAGAAATCATTGCAGACATGAGAGAACAATGTCCAGATGCATGGTTAATCGACTTTACAAACCCAGCAGGTATTGTAACCGAAGCTGCTATTAAACACTTTGGTTGGGAAAGAACTATCGGTCTATGTAACGTACCAATAGGACACGTTACAAAAGCTGCTAAAGTCTTAGGTGTGAAACCTGAAGATTTACACTTTAGATTTGCTGGTATCAACCACTTCCACTGGCATAGAATTTGGGACAAAGAAGGTAACGAAGTAACTGAAAAAGTTATAGAATTACTATACGGTGAAGATGTAAACCAAGAAGCTGAAGTTGCAAATATCCATGACGCTGTATATAATGTTGAACAATTAAGAGACTTGAAGATGTTACCATGTTCATACCATAGATACTACTATATTGAAGACGAAATGCTAGAAAACAATATAGAAGACTTCAAGAATGGTAAAACAAGAGCTCAAGTTGTAAAACAAACAGAAAAAGAACTATTTGAACTATACAAAGATCCAGCTCTAGACTATAAACCAGAACAATTAACACAAAGAGGTGGAACCCATTATTCTGATGCTGCATGTGAAATCATTGCATCAATCGTGAATGACAAGGGTACACAAATGGTTGTTTCAACAAGAAACAATGGTACAATAGAAGATCTTCCATACGACTGTATTGTTGAAGTTTCAGCTACAATCGATTCAAGAGGGGCAAATCCAGAAAACTGGGGTAAATTAATGCCTGCAGCAAGAGGTATGCTACAAATTATGAAAGCTATGGAAGAAACAGTTATTAGAGCAGCTATTGATGGTGACTACAATGCAGCATTACATGCATTTACAATCAACCCATTAGTACCTGGTGGAAAGATGGCTAAGAGGCTACTAAATGAAATGTTATATGCTCATAAAAAATACTTACCACAATTCGCTGACAAGATTGCAGAAATCGAAAAAGATGAAGAAATTACATCTTATGTTGATGAATTAATGAAGAGTAACTAATAACAACTAATAATATTTAAATATTTAAGAGGTGTAAATTAATTTACACCTCTTAAAATATAAAGATAATAAAATGAATAAAAACTCAAAATAGAGTAATTTTAACAGTATTAACATTAAATTTACTTGACTTTGGGGGAGCTCTATAGAATAAAGAGGTAAAAATGAAAAAAATATATTTAACAAGACACGGTGAAACCTTATTTAACCTAACGAAAAAAAGACAGGGAGCTTGTGATTCTCCTTTGACAGAAACAGGTATTGACCAAGCAAAAAAAGCCAAGGAATATTTTAATGAGCATGGAATAGTTTTTGATAAGGCCTATTGCTCAACATCAGAAAGAGCTGAAGATACCTTAAACTTGATTACTGATTTACCTTACGAAAGAATGAAAAACCTAAAAGAATGGAATTTTGGGGTATATGAAGGAGAGCCTGAAGAGTTAGGAGCTCCAGGACAGGATTACCTATCAGACAGACTTAATTTTGGTGACTGGTGGGTTCAACATGGTGGTGAAGATGTAAAAGAAGTTAGAGCGCGTATGAAAAATGCTCTTGCTAAGATAGCTGTTGATGAAGGTGAAAATGCGATAGTAGTATCGCATGGTGGAGCTATTTGGTCTTTATTAACAGGTATGTTTCCTAGTAGAGATTTGCTAGAAGAAAATGGTATAGGCCGTGGAATAAATAATCTAGCTACTTTAGAATTTGATATTCTTGGTAATGGCGAATTAAAATTTGTGAAAATATTCCAACCCTTACTAGATGAAAATTAATAGGAGGGAAAATGAAAAAAATTGCTGTATTTGTAGCTACAGGATTTGAAGAGGGAGAAACAGTAACCGTAGCTGATATTTTAAGAAGAGGTGAAATGCATTGTGACTTAGTTGGACTAGAAAATGTCGTAACTGGTGCACATAATATTTCAATTCAATGTGATAGGGTAATTGATGATAAAATTGCTCAAGAATATGACATGATAGTTTTACCAGGTGGAAGACCAGGAGCTGATAATCTAAGAGATAATGATCTTGTCATTAAAGCTATAAAAGACATGAAGAAAGAAGATAAATGGATTGCAGCTATCTGTGCAGCTCCAATTGCCTTAGAGAGAGCAGGGGTATTAGAAGATAAAAACTTTACAGCATACCCTGGTTATGATGAAATAATTAAAAGTGGAAATTATAAAGAGGATATAGTTGTAGTTGATGGGAAGCTAGTTACAAGTAGAGGACCTGCAACAGTATTTGAATTTTCCTATACATTATTAGATTTATTAGGAGTTAATACAATTCATTTACGAGAAGCAATGATGTACAATTTTGTACTAAGTTAATAATCTGAATTGCAAATAGATTATAAATCTGCTATAATGAAAATATTAGGATAGTGATTGCAAAAGCGAGCTAAACCTACAAAGAGATTTCTGTATCTTTTTGTAGGTTTTTTTATTGCAAAGGGGTAGTAAATGCGCATAAAAAAGATACTTAATAATAATGTAATTACTTTTGAATCACAAAACGGTGATGAAAATATTGCTATGGGAAAAGGTATAGCTTTTGGTAAGAAAAAAGGTGATTTAATAGACGAAGATATAGTCGACAATATTTTTGTTCCTGATTCAACTTTAAAAAATATCACTGATATGGTTCAGAGCATTCCATATGCATATTTTGAAATAACAAGCGAGATTTTAAAATATGCAAAATTGATTTTGGCAAAACCTATAAATTCTAAAACAAACTTATTATTGGCTGACCACATATATGGAGCTGTTGAGAGAGCGAAAGATGGAGTATTTTTGAAAACTAATCTTTCCTGGGATATTAAAAGATTTTATCCCGAAGAATATAAGATAGCCAACTATGGGGTAGATCTGATAAAAGAAAAGTTTGAAATTGAATTAGATGAAAGTGAATCTGCCTTTATGGCTTTAAATATAGCTAGTTCCATCGGTAACAATGATTCGGATTTATATGAAGTGACTGAAATAGTTTTACAGATTATAAATATTATTAGAAGAGAATTTATGGTAGAGCTAGATGAGAGTAGTGTTAGTTATTATAGAATGATTAATCATTTGAAATTTTTCGCAGATAGGATTTTAACAAACCATACATATAATGATGACAATAATGATGATTTATTGGATATTATAAAAGTAAAATATGTAAATTCTTATAATGTAGCCTTGAAAATAGGTGACTTTATTAAAGAAAATTATCATCATAATTTATCTAAGGAAGAATTATTGTATCTAACAATACATATTGAAAAAAATATATATAAGAGAGGGGAATAATATGGGTAAATACACAAATCTAGCCAAAGATATAGTTGAAAATGTCGGCGGTAAAGAAAATATTAACAATGTATTTCATTGTATTACAAGATTAAGATTTAGTTTGAAAGATGAATCTAAAGCAAATGATGAGTTTTTCAAAAATAGTGATGAGGTAGTTACTTTAATGAAATCTGGTGGCCAATACCAGGTAGTAATTGGTAACCATGTACCCGAAGTTTTCGAAGAAGTTATAAAAGTAGCGGGTATAACAGAAAATCAACCTTCAGGATCATCAAGCAACCAAAAATTAGGAGCGAAATTACTTGAATATATACAAGCTATATTCATGCCTTATCTATCAGTATTGGCAGCAGCAGGGATTATAAAAGGTTTAGCTACAATATTATCTACTGCAGGATGGGTGCCAGCTGAAAGTGGTTTAGGAGTGTTGCTAGCGGCAATGGGAGATACAGTATTTTACTTCTTACCTGTATTTGTTGCCTACACATTTTCAACTAAACTAGGTTTAAATAAATTTACAGGTCTAGCAATAGGATTATCACTTTTACACCCATCTATTACAGGGATTGCTGAGGAAACCTTTATATTTGGTGTAAATGTTCAAGGTCTTGCTTACAATTCAACTGTTTTACCAATAATCTTTGGGATTTTATTGGCTTATCCATTAGAAAAGTTTTTCAATAAAATATTACCAACAGTTGTAAAAGCATTCTTAACACCACTTTTAACAATACTAATTACAGTTCCTATAATTTATGTATTTGTTGGACCTTTAGCAAATAATATTTCAAATAGCTTATATGCAGGATTGTCTTCAATTTATGAGCTTTCACCAATAGTAGCTGGAGCTATTGCTGCATTCTTCTGGCAAATACTGGTTATATTTGGTGTTCACCAAGCCCTTATTGTTCCATCAATAATTGGCCTATCTCAAGGTACTCCTGACTTATTTATATCATTCATAGGTGTTGCACCATTTGCGCAAATGGCAGTAGTAATAATGATGTGGTTAAAGACAAGGAATAAAAAGAAAAAATCATTGATGTTACCAGCTTGGATTTCAGGTGTGTTTGGTATAACTGAACCAGCAATTTATGGTTTTACACTTCCAAATATTAAACTCTTTATAGCAGGTTGTGTGGCTGCAGCATTTGGTGGTGCATATATAGGAGCGACAAAGGCATATACTTATCAAATGGCAGGCTTAGGAATATTCTCACTTCCTGGAGCTATTTCTGCTGAAAATCCATCAAACTTAACAAACTTTATAATAGGTAATGTAATATCAATAGTTTTAGCCCTTGTATTTACATTCTTCTTATACAAAGAAGACAAGACAAACATCAACGAAGAAGAAGCTGGAAAGGCAAAAGACAAGCTATCAAATGGGCACAAAGAAAGCTTAATCCATCCATTAAAGGGTCAAGTAGTTGAGCTAAATACAATTGCTGATGAAGCCTTTGCAAGTGGAGTTTTAGGAAAGGGAGTTGCGATTATTCCTAGCGATAATGACTTAGTATCTCCAGTTGATGGGACTATAACAACAATATTCCCTACAAAACATGCTATAGGTATCACATCAAATGACGGAGCTGAAGTATTGATACATATAGGCTTAAATACTGTTGAACTTGCAGGTAAAGGATTTGATGTAAAAGTAAAAGAGGGAGACAAGGTAAAAGTAGGTGATCTTTTGATGACTATTGATTTTGCTGCCATCCAAGCAAAGGGTTATGATATAACAACACCTATCATTGTTACTAATACTGATGATTATTTAGATGTTATAGCCTTAACTGACTCACCTGATAAAATAGTGGAATTAATTCATTGATAGGTATTAGAAATTTAAGTATGGCTGATAGTTTTTCAATTACTGGTCATATTTTAAGAAAGGGGTAAATTATGACATTTAAGAAAGATTTTTTATGGGGTGGCGCTACAGCTGCTAACCAAGTTGAAGGTGGATATAACTTAGGTGGTAAAGGTGAAATAATGCACGACTATACTACAGCTGGATCTACTAAAAAAATAAGAATGATAACCTATATTGACAAGGATGGAAACCCTGGAGAAGCTACATACGCACATGGGTTTGAAAATATACCAGCAGGTGCAAAAGTAGGAACTGTAGATGGATATTACTATCCAAACCAAGTAGCAATTGATTTTTATCATAGATATAAAGAAGATATAGCCTTATTTGCAGAAATGGGATTTAAAACATTTAGAATGTCAATATCATGGGCTAGAATATTCCCAAATATTGATGATGGTAAACCAAACCAAGAGGGAATAGATTTCTATAGATCTATTTTTGAAGAGCTTAGAAAATATGATATTGAGCCTTTAGTTACAATGCATCACTTTGATACTCCTTTAAAAGTAACTGAAAAATATGGTGGTTTTGATAATAGAAAAGTTATAGATTTATTTGAAGAATATGGAAAATTTATAATAGATGAATATAAAGATTTAGTGAAATATTGGATTACCTTCAATGAAATAAATACTTCTATTGCATTTTTAGATATGTTTGATTTGGGTGAGAATTCAGACTTATATCAAAAAGCTTTCCAAGTTTTACATAATCAATTTGTTGCAGCGGCGAGAGTTGTAAAGTATGGTAGAGAAAAATATCCAGATTTAAAATTTGGAAATATGATATGTGGATTATCTTCATATCCTATGACAACTGATCCAGAAGATATCTTAGCAAATCGATATAGCTGGGAACAAAATTTACTATATTCAGGAGATGTACAAGTATTTGGTGAATATCCAACATTTGCACAAAGAATATGGAATAAATATGATGTGAAATTAAATACTACAGATCAAGATTTTGAGGACTTGAAGGCTGGTACTGTTGATATGTATACATTCTCTTACTATTCATCAAACTTAGTTACAACACATGAAGTGGATAAATCAGCTGGTGGTAACTTCTCTATGGGTGTTGAAAATGAGTACCTAGAATATTCTGATTGGGGATGGGCATATGATCCAAAGGGCCTAAGATATTTCTTAGAAGTTTTATATGATAGATATAAAATACCTCTAATGATAGTCGAAAATGGTTTAGGTGCTGTGGATGAACTAGTCGATGGTACAGTAGAAGATGATTACAGAATAGATTACATGAGAGAGCACATTAAACAAATGAAAATTGCCGTTGAAGATGGAGTTGACCTAATAGGTTACACTTCATGGGGATGTATTGACTTGATATCTGCGGGTACAGGTCAAATGTCAAAAAGATATGGATTTATATATGTAGATTTAGATGATGAAGGAAATGGAAATCTAAATAGATATAAGAAAAAATCATTTGACTGGTATAAAAAAGTAATAGCATCAAATGGTGAAGTTCTTTAATAATTTTATAGTATGAAAATAACACCTTTTATAATTATATTTAATTTGTCATATTATTTGTAATATGTATTCTAATAAACTAATATATAATTAATAAGAGGTGTTATCCTATTAATAAGATACACCTAGTAAGACATGGTGAAAGTTTATTATCAAAGAGGAGAAATAAATGAATATTAAAACAATTGCATTAGATATTGATGGTACTTTGTTAGATATAAATGGCAAGATTATGCCTAAAACTAAAAAAGCTTTGCTTGAGCTCCAAGAAAAAGGAATTCATTTGATATTGGCTTCTGGTCGTCCAGTTAAATCTATGTTGAAACTTGCTGATGAGCTAGGTTTACATGAACATCACGGTGTAATTTTATCTAATAATGGTTCTATTGGTTATGACACTAAAAATCATGAAATAATATTTGATACACCAATAGAAAAAGAGTTAGTGCAAGAAATACTCAAATCATTTAAAGGAAAAAATATACAAGCTATGGTAGAATCAGGTGAATATTTTCTGGTAAATGATGTATATGCAGGAAATGTTACCTGGAATGGAGAAATTCATAATATTATGGAAAAAGAAGCAAGGTCTGGAGATTATTTATTAAAAGAAGTAGAAGCCATAGAAGAACACATAGATGATCATGTTAATAAGATATTGACCATAGTAGAACCTGCAGAAATAGAAGAAGTAATCAAAGAAAATAAAAAAATATTTGGAGATGAAATCCATGTTGTACAAACCTCACCATATTTTATGGAGTTTGTTAGACCAGAGTCAAATAAGGCATATGGATTAAAAAAACTTAAAATTGATCCAGAAACACTTATGTCTTTTGGAGATTCAATGAATGATAAAGAATTAGTCGAATATGCTAAGTATGGAGTCGCAATGGGGAATGCTCAAGATGGTGTGAAAGATGTGGCGTACTATGTTACTTCTGACCATAATAATGAAGGCATTTATGAAGCTCTAGTTCACTTTGGTTTAATTGAAAAATAAAATAATATTTATTTCCGACTATTCATATATGTAAGGTCGGATATTTATTTTTAAATAAAACTTGTGTGAATAATATTAAAAAAGCGCAATATATTTTTATCTAGTATAATATATATTAAAAGAGAATTATAAAAAAGGAGTGATTATGAGTAAGCCAGATATTAAATACCTTGCTTTAGATATGGATGGAACTTTATTATCAAGTGACCATATTATATTGCCTAAAACTAAAAAAGCTCTTATGGATTTGCAGGAAAAAGGGATACAACTTATAATAGCCACAGGTAGGCCATTAAAATCCATTCACCGATATGCAGAAGAGTTAAAATTAGCGGAATATGGTGGTTTGATTATAGGTAGTAATGGTGGGATAATTTATGATCCTAAAAAGGATGAAATCTTATACCAGGCTAAACTTTCAAAAGAACAAGTGAAAAGAATTTTTGAAGTGCTAGAAAATTATGAGTTAATACCATACTTTATTGATGAAGATGATATTCTTTATACACAACAAGACGAAGCCTTGGTTGAAATGTCAAATGGTGAAACTCTTGAAGTTTTTGATTTTGAACTTGCTATGTCAGATGATTACTGCTTAAAAAATGTTGGATCTTTGAAAGATTATGTAGACTGGTCAATAGACAAAGTTTTAAATACTGCAAGCCCCAAATATATTGCAGATAATTATAAAAAAATACAAGCGGAGCTTGGAGAAGATTTTACAGTTGTACCATCCCTAGACTTTATACTAGAAATATTCAGGTCAGATATAAGTAAGGGTAATGCCTTAGAATTTATAGAAAAAGACTTTAACCATACTATGGCTTTTGGTGATGGTTTGAATGATTATCATATGTTAGAAGTAGCTAAGTACAGCATAGCAATGGGTAATGCAGCTGATGAAATAAAAGCATTAGCAACTGACATTACGGATACAAATGACAATGAAGGGATTTATAAGGCTCTTAAAAAATATCAAATAATATGAGAAAAATAAAAATTAGTTTTAAGCATTATAAACTTAAAACTAATTTTTTTTTCATTTGCCAATGTATAATACAATGCTTGATAGAAGTTGCTATAGTCTCCTCTTTCAGAAACTACTTTTTCTTCATGGTATTTGCCTTCATCTTTATTTCCGGATTATTTAAAATTTCATTAATATCTGAAGTATAATTAATCTTATGGTAATATTTTCCTCAAAAGGCAGTAATTTCACGATATTTTTCACTAAATGTGATACCATATATTAGTAGAAAAGAAAAAGGAAAAATCATGGAAACAAATCTAACCAAAGGAAATATATTAAAATCATTAATATTATTTTCTATACCAATTATAATAGGGAATATATTTCAACAAATGTACAATATATTTGATACATTGATTGTTGGGAAACTTTTAGGGAATATCGCATTGACTGCGGTGGGTTCTTCTTATGCCTTAATGGTTTTAATTAGCTCAATTATAATAGGCTTTACTATGGGGGCAAGTGTATCTTTTTCTCGTCATTATGGAGCCAACTCTCATGATAAATTGAAGAGTGCTATTTTTAATTCTTTTATTTTTATTTTAGTTGTATCTTTGGTTTTAAATATATTGTCATATCTTTTACTAGATAAAATATTGGTTTGGATTAATATACCTAGTGAAGCTTTGGCTATGACTAGAGAATATTTGAGTATAATTTTTATAGGTATATTTTTTATATTTTTATATAATTTTGTATCATCCATATTAAGATCGATAGGTAATACCAAAATTGCTCTATATTTTTTAATATGTTCTACAATAATTAATATCTATTTAGACTATGCTTTTATTAAATATTTTAATATGGGAGTCGCTGGTGCAGCTTGGGCAACAATAATTGCTCAAGTGTTCGCATCATTAGGAATTACAATGTATTTGGTAATTAAAAGAAAAGATTTATTACCTAAAAAAGAACATATGAAATTTGAAAAATATGTTTTAATGGATATAATTGACAATTCTAGTTTAACAGCCATACAACAATCGATTATGAATTTTGGAATATTGATGATACAAGGATTAGTAAATAGTTATGGACTTATAGTATCGGCGGCGTTTGCTACAGTAGTAAAAATAGATGCTTTTGCATATATGCCAGCACAAGATTTCGGAAATGCGTTTGCAAGTTTTGTAGCACAAAATAATGGAGCAAATAACAAAGAAAGAATAGACAAAGGACTTAAATTATCCATGTTAGTTTCTATTATATTTTGTTTAATTTCATCTATATTGGTATATATCTTTGCTGAAAATCTTATGCTTATTTTTGTAAAAGAAAGCGAAATAGAAGTAATAAAAGTAGGAGTCAATTATCTAAGGACAGAAGGTGTATTTTACATAGGAATAGGAATACTTTTCTTATGGTATGGATATTATAGAGGATTATCTAGGGGAAAACAGTCCATAATACTAACTGTAATATCACTAGGGCTAAGAGTGCTACTTGCGAATATTTTACATGTATATTATGGTACATTCGGTATATGGATTAGTATAGTAATTGGCTGGTTCGTAGCAGATTTATATGGATATTATATATATAGAAAATTTAAGAAATTGGAAATAGTTTAGTTTAGAATTTAGAAGATAGAATTAGCTCTATCTTCTTTTTTTTGCTTTGTCGTGATAAAGACGCATTAATTTTAATAATTGCTAATATATAAGTGCTTTGTCAGAAAACATATCCATTTTATTGATATAATATATTAATAAAAATGATTTTGAAAAGTGCTAAATTATATAGAAACTAAGATTAGATTTAAAATGGTAAATATCCAAAAAGGGGCATATATGAAAGCTTTATATAAAAAAATCTATGAAGATATTAAAGGAAAAATTGAATCAAATAAATTGAAAGTGGGAGAAAATATCCCATCTGAGTCGCAATTACAAATGAAATATAAATGTTCTAGAGATACTGTAAGAAAGGCGACTTCTTTATTAGAACAAAATAACTATATTAAAAAGAGTAGAGGAAGACAGGCGACAGTAAAACCTAGAAATAAATATACTTTTCCAACTTCAAAGATTGAATCGTTTAAGGAATTAAATATCAGAGGTGGTTTGAAAGCTAAAACTAAAGTAGTTTTTCTTGAATATGGTTTTAAAGGTGAGGATGGATTTTCGTCTAAGTTTAAGAATTGCGTAAAAGTTGTAAGGTTAAGATCAATGGATGGAGAAAAGAATGTCCTTGATATTGACTATTTGGATGGTGATTTAATACCGGGACTTACAAAGAATATTTGTGAAAATAGTATTTATGAATTTATTGAAACAAAATTAGGTATAGAGATAGGATATGCTAAAAAAATCGTGACTGTAGAAAAGCCTACAAGTTTAGATATGGAACTTTTAGGAGTGGATGAAGATGATTTACTTGTAAATGTTGAATCTTACACATTTACAAAGGGTGAGAAACTATTTCAGTCAACGATATCTAAGCACAGACATAGCAAATTCCGATTTGAAGCATATGCAACAAGATAAAATGTAAAGGATTTCATATTGTAATATATTTTCTCGTATGATAATATCTTCTTAACAAGACTAGTACGTACAAGTAAAAGGGGGAGAGTATGGGAAAATATAGTCAAGATGCCAAAAAACTATTAGAGCTAGTAGGCGGAAAGGAAAATATCAAAGCTGTTTCACATTGCGTAACAAGGATGAGATTTGTATTATTTGACGAATCTAAAGCAAATGCAGAAGAGATTGAAAAACTTAAATCAGTAAAGGGAAGCTTTACTCAAGCTGGACAATATCAAGTTATAATTGGTAATGAAGTGGACTTATTTTATAACGACTTTAAAGAAGTTTCAGGACTTGAGGGAGTTTCAAAAGAACAGGCAAAAGTTGATGCTAAATCAAATCAAACACCACTGCAAAGAATAATGTCAATACTTGCAGAAATATTCGCTCCAATAATACCAGCGATTGTTGTAGGTGGTTTGATTTTAGGTTTTAGAAATATTTTAGAAGCTGTTCCAATGTTCAATGAACTTGGAGAATTTACATTAAGAGAAGGTAAACAAACCATAGTTCAAATGTCAACATTTTGGAATGGGGTAAATCATTTCCTATGGTTACCAGGTGAGGCAATATTCCATTTTCTACCAGTAGGTATTACATGGTCAGTAACTAGAAAAATGGGTACAACTCAAATTTTAGGTATTGTTTTAGGTATCACATTAGTATCTTCACAACTTTTAAATGCATATGGAGTTGCTAAAGCGGTTGAAGAAGGAACAGTACCATTTTGGGACTTTGGATTTGCAAAAATAAATATGATAGGTTATCAAGCACAAGTTATACCGGCTATGCTTGCAGGTTTCACTCTTTCATATTTAGAAAGATTCTTTAAGAAGATTATACCGGATGCAGTACAGATGATATTTGTACCATTCTTTGCACTATTAATTTCAATTATTGTAGCACATACAATACTTGGTCCAATTGGTTGGAAGATTGGTTCTGTAATATCTTCAGTAGTATATAAAGGACTTACATCTACACTTAATTGGCTATTTGCAGCAGTATTTGGATTCTTCTATTCACCACTTGTTATTACCGGTCTTCACCACATGACAAATGCGATAGACTTAGAATTGATTAATGCAACAACAACTGCTACACAACAAGGTACAACATTATTATGGCCAATGATTGCTTTATCAAATATAGCTCAAGGTACAGCAGTTGCTGCAACATTATTTGTAAATAGAGGAAATGCAGCACTTAAAGAAGTTGGAGTTCCAGCTTGGATTTCTGCTTGGCTTGGTGTTACAGAACCAGCTATGTTCGGGGTAAATATTAAATATAGATATCCATTCTTAGCAGCTATGATTGGTTCATCACTTGCAGGGCTATTCTCAGTAATTACAAATACAGGTGCTCTTTCAATCGGTGTTGGTGGTATTCCAGGAATATTATCATTCCCATTCAATAAATGGCCAACATTCCTTGTAGCTATGATAATTTCAATCGGTGTAACATTAGTATTAACAGTTCTTTTCTCAAAAAGACAAAAATCTAAAATGATATAGAATTTAAGATTAAAAAGATGAGGAGTTCATTTTAGAACTCCTCGTTTTATTAGAAGATTGGAGTAAATATGGATTTTAAGGATAAAGTAGTTTATCAAATATATATTAAATCCTTTCAAGATACAGATGGTGATGGCATAGGTGATTTGAAAGGTATAACTAAAAGACTCCCACAATTAAAAGATTTGGGAGTTGATATTGTATGGATTACACCTTTTTTTAAGTCTCCTCAATATGATAATGGATATGATGTAGCAGATTACAAATCTATCGATCCTTTATTTGGAGATTTTGATGATTTTCATGAAATGATGAAGATTGCTAAATCACTTGGAATTGAAATTATGCTTGATATGGTGTTTAATCATACTTCAACTGAGCATGAATGGTTTCAAAAAGCTATAAATGGCGATAAAAAATATCAGGATTACTACATATTTAAAGAATCAAATTATGGAGCTCCAACAAATTGGTTATCAAAATTTGGTGGAAGTGCCTGGGAATATGTTGAAGATCTTGATAAATGGTATTTACACCTATTTCATGTAAAACAAGCTGATTTAAACTGGGATAATCCAGATTTAAGACAAGAAATATATGAAGTAGTTGATTTTTGGAAATCAAAAGGTGTATCAGGGTTTAGACTTGATGTTGTAAATCTAATATCAAAACCTGAAATATTTGAAGATGATTATGAAGGGGATGGAAGAAGATTTTATACAGATGGGCCAAATGTTCACAAATATTTGAAGGAACTTGCACGTGAAGGTGGATTTAGTGAATTGATTACTGTTGGAGAAATGAGTTCTACATCAATAGATAATTGTATTCTTTACTCAAATCCGGATGAAAAAGAATTGTCCATGGTATTTAATTTCCATCATTTAAAGGTAGATTATAAAGATGGTCAAAAATGGGTGCTTGATGAAGTCAGATGGGATGAATTATTTGGTTTATTTGATGAATGGCAAACAGCTATGCAAGAGAATGGTGGATGGTCTGCTTGGTTTTTCAATAATCATGACCAACCAAGGGCTATTTCAAGATTTACTGACGATATAAATTATCATTATGAATCGGCAACGTTGATTGGTACATTGACACATATGATGAGAGGGACTCCATATATATATCAAGGGGAAGAAATAGGCACATCAAATCCACGATTTGAAACAATTGAAGAATATATTGATGTTGAAAGTCAAAACTATTACAATATATTACTTGATGAAGGTAAGACTCCAGAAGAAGCGCTTCATATAATTTCTGAAAGATCTAGAGATGATGGCAGGACTCCAGTAGCGTGGGAAGAAAACTCGCCATACCATGGATTTTCAACAGTTAAACCTTGGATTGGTTTTGGAAAGATAAGTAATTTTTATGATAGGGATTTGAATAGTGATAAATCCATTTATAAATATTATCAAGAGCTTATAAAACTTAGAAAAAATCATAAATCTATTTCTCATGGAAAATATAAAAAAGTGGATTCTATTTATCAAACATATGCATTTGAACGTGTATATGATGATGAATCCGTACTTGTTATGCTTAATTTTACAGGGGATGAGATGGATTTGGAATTTTCTGAGGAGATTGTCGAGAAATATAATGAAGGTGAAATTTTGATAAATAATTATGAGAATTTTGACATTAAGAAATTGAAACCTTATCAGGGAGTTGTTATAAGGAAGTAATTGTGTGGCGGAATAGAAATTATTTGAAAATTTCTATCTCGCCATTTTTGATTTTAAACTTAAAATGGTTTTATTTATCGAGTACGATTGGATTTGATATATTTGTAAAAAACTAAAAATATATCATTATACAAAAAATTTTTAAAATTATTTATTCAAGGAGTATAATCTCTAATGGAGGTTAAAATGAAGAAAATTTATAAAATGGAAAGTGAAACCCATTACTTAAAGAAACTTAATTTAATCGCATATGGATCAATTATTGGAATATTGGTTGGTGTGCTTATTTCGATATATAGGAAACTTGTTGTATTTTTGCAAGGAAAGATGATTTTGTTTTATGAAAGTGGAAAATCTTCAATTTTAAGTTTTTTGTTAGTTTTATTTGTAATAATCATTTTTGGACTTATAGTTGGGGTGTTGACACAAATTGAGCCTAAAATCGGTGGTTCAGGAATTCCACAGGTTGCAGGTCAGATGAAGGGATTAATGAGAATTAATTGGAAAAAAGTTTTGCCATTTAAGTTTGTGGGAGGTCTTATTGGACTTGCAACTGGATTGACGGTTGGAAGGGAAGGTCCTTCAGTACAAATGGGTGCGACAGTTGGTCAAGCTATAGCTGAGATTAGAAGGAAAGATGATAAAAATAAGAAATTATTTATAACGGCCGGAGCAGCAGCGGGATTATCATCTGCATTTAATGCACCAATTTCAGGGTTTGTATTTGTGCTTGAAGAATTGCATCAAAAGTTTGATAAATACATATTTTTAATAGCGGCATCGGCTGCGTTTTTAGCAGACTATGTCTCAGTTTTTGTATTTGGGACAAAACCTGTAATAAATGTTGGATATCTTAAGGAAATTCCTATTGAAAAATATTATTTGATTATATTACTTGCGGTTTTAATAGGCTTTTTATCACAATATTTTATAAAGGGAATTTTTTTTGTAAAGAGATTTTATCAAAAATTAAAATTACCTACATATTTAAAAATAGTTATTCCATTCGTAGTGACTGCAATTGCTATAATTTTATTTCCAAATTTATTTGGTTCTGGTGAAGGGTTTATATTTTTACCATTGGGATTAAATCCTGATATCAAGACACAAATTCTTCTTCTAATAGTAAAATTTATACTTTTACTTTTAGCGTTTTGCTCTGGAATGCCAGGTGGAATATTTTTACCAATGCTTGTGCTTGGAGCTCTAATCGGAAATATATTTGCAAGCATTATGGTAAGTATTGGATTACTTACTCAAGACTATATTATGATATTTTCACTAATTGCAATGGCTGCAAACTTCTCCGCGATAGTTCGAAGTCCACTTACTGCAATGCTTTTAATACTTGAAATGACAGGGGCATTTATTTATTTTCTACCAATTGGACTTGGTGCCATGATTTCATACTTAATGATTGATATAATCAAAATAAAGCCTGTATATGAAATGCTTCTTGAAATGATGGTGAAAAAATAAAATTTACTTTAATTGTTAAATACAGTTTAGGAATAGTATAACATTTACGGATATAATAAATCTTGTAAATAATAAATGAATATATGGGCACCAATTTCAAGTTGTACTTGAAATTGGTGCCCAGTTTTATTGTAATTATGTAAAATACAGCATTTAAGGAGGTTCACATGATTAAAAGAGAAATATCTGAAGAATTGATTAAACTTAAGGATCAAGTTCCGGTAATTACTATACTTGGACCTAGACAGTCTGGGAAGACGACGCTAGTTAAGGATCTTTTTCCGGAATATACTTAATAGGGAAGGTTCAAGAGAACCAAATGTGTATTACAGAGATTATTTGAATACTTATGTTGAAAAAGATTTTAGAGAAATGTTAGAAATAAGGAATCTTGATAATTTTATAAGATTTTTGACTTTACTTGCTGGAAGAGTCGGACAAGTTGTAAATTTATCTTCAATGTCAAATGAGATTGGAGTTTCTTCGACTACTTTGTCAGCATGGCTATCTGTGTTAGAAGCTTCATTTATAGTATATAGACTTAAACCTTATTATACGAATATTACAAAGCAACATATAAAATCACCTAAAATATATTTCTCAGAAGTAGGACTTGCAAGTTTTTTATTAGGAATAGAAACGGAAAATCAAGCAAGCAGAGACCCTTTGAGAGTAAATTTATTTGAAAATCTAATTGTAAGTGAATTTTTGAAAAAAGAGCTAAATGCAAATAAAGATAATAATTTATACTTTTTAAGAACGACAAAAGGGATGGAAATAGATCTAATATTAAAGCAATAAGGTAATTTATATCCATATGAAATAAAGACATCAATGACGCCTAATAAGTCATTTTCAAGTAATTTACTGTCATTTATTGAAGGAGAGAAATATGCTATAAATCCTAAAATTATTTATACAGGTAAGTCATATCCTAAGTTTAATGGTGTGGAATATGTAAATTATAAAAATATATGGAAATATAATAATTAATATTAATGGTCTATTGTTTTGAACTGACCCCAAAAAGTTGGACCTAAAACAACTTTTAGGAGGATATTTTTTTCATGAGAAAATATAGATATAGAGATATTACAGAATGTAGACAAGATGGAAAGCTTAAAGCAAAGATAGTAAAACTATAGATTAGGAGGAAATATGATATATACATTGACGTTAAATCCGGCGATTGACCATATTGTACGACTTGATAAACTTGAAATTGGTGAAACAAATAGAATGCATGAAGAGAGTATTAGTGCCGGTGGTAAAGGGATAAATGTATCAAAAATTCTAAAAAATCTAGATGAAGAAAGTATAGCACTTGGATATATAGCAGGATTTACTGGTAGAGAAGTTGAAAGATTAGTTAATAAAGAAGGAATTTCATCAGATTTTATCAATGTAGAAAATGGATTTACGAGGATAAATACAAAGATTAAGAGTGACAAAGAAACAGAGATAAATGGTCCAGGACTAGAAGTTACAGAAAAAGATAAAGAAGCTTTATTAGATAAAATAGATGAGATAAAAGATGGGGATTATTTATTTTTATCTGGAAGTATTCCTTCATATATGGATAAAAGATTTTATTCTGAAATCATGGAACGACTTTCATCAAAAGATGTAATTATAGCAGTGGATACAATAGGAGACGCTCTTAAAAATACTTTAGAGTATGGTCCAAAATTAATAAAACCTAATTTAAGAGAGCTTGAAGATTTCTTTGATGTTGAAATCTATAACAATAAAGATATTGAAAAATATACTAGAAAATTACAAGAAATGGGTGCTAAAAACATCATCATTTCAATGGGTGGAGATGGAGCATATTTCTTACCTGAAGAAGGGAATGGCATGTTCTTAGAAGCCCCAAAAGGTAAGGTAATTGATACTGTAGGATCTGGTGATTCAATGGTTGCAGGATTTATTTATGCTATAAAAGAATCTTATTCACTTGAGGAAGCGTTCAAATTTAGCGTAAGTTGTGGATCAGCAACTGCATTTTCAGAAAAATTGGCAACTAAAAAAGAAATATTTAATCTTTATAAAAACTCTTAATTTTGTCTAACTTGTTAAAAATAATTTATATTTTCATATTAATAAAAATTAATATATTTCATGAAAATCCTATCTAAATGTGTAGTAAACCGCTTTTACAATCAGTTTCATAAAAGGAATACGTTGTCATAAATTTAATTTATCATTTATAATGTAGATATAAGAAAAATATTAGGAGGAAATATGTATCAGAAACGTATTCGTGTAATGTCATTGATTTTAGCGGTAATGATGATTCTACCATTTTTCAGTGGTTTAAGCGTTGTTAGAGCTGAAGGAGATGAAGTAAGCGATGTATTTGTAGGCGAAGAGGGGGAAAATATAGCTTTGGGCAAGACTGTAACAGGTAGCAATCATGAAAACAGTACCAATTTTACTAAAGAAAATTTAGTAGATGGTTCTACAACAACTAGATATTCTAGTAATCAAAATGATAAGCCTATTACATTAGTAATTGACTTAGAAAAAATTTCTCAAATGGATACAATTATTATCGATTGGGAAAGGGATGCTGATAAAAGTAATATTTTAGGATATACATTACAAGTTTCAGATGATAATAATGAGTACAAAGTAGTGTATGAACAAACTGATAGAGTTACTCAAAAGCGTCAAATAATCGACATTGATAAAGTTAATGGTAGATATTTAAAATTAGACATAACAGATTTTGATGGCGGTGCATTAAATTGGGTAAATGTAGGAATCAATGAAATAGAAGTTTATTCTGTAGATTTTTCTGGGGAAGTTATAAGTTCATTAGATCAAATAACAAGCTTGGAATTAAATGAAGATAAAACATCTGTTGTATTACCAAAAACTGTACAAGGAAGTAAGTTAGAAATAGTTGGTGCTAATATGCCGCAATTAGTTAATAAAGAAGGCAAAGTATTCCAACCACTAACAGACAAAACAGGATATGTGACATTAAGACTTACTAAGGGCGAAAGCTATACTCAAAAAGAAGTTACTGTTGCATTAGAAGGTAAATACGAAGATGAAGGTGAAAATGCTTCTCCAGTTGTTATTCCAGAAATTCAAGAATGGCATGGTGGATCAGGAACATTGGTACTGGATGGCGTAAGTCTAAGTGGTGATTTTGCTGATACTCAAAATAAATTTAGCAAAGAATTAGAATTAGCAGGAGTTTCAACTTCAGGAAATATTCCAGTAAAATTTGTAAAAGTTGATGATAAGGGATATGACAAAGAAGGATACTATATAAATATAGAAGAATCCGGAATTACAATTGAAGCTAGCGAAGAGACTGGTGCATTTTATGCGACAAGAACTTTATTGCAAGCAGGAAAAGAATTACCAGTTGGAGAAATGAGAGACTATCCAAGATTTGCATTAAGAGGATTCATGCTAGATACAGGTAGAAGATTTGTTCCTCTACATGTAGTTAAAG
>JAEZZN010000119.1 GCA_023418535.1 Bacillota bacterium
ATATTAAGTATACTCAACCATCAGGACAAGCTAGATGCTATTCATATGCATTGGCAAATATTTTATACAATGAAGGATATGATTGGCATACTCCTGAAAGAATTGCGAAATATTTTAATTATAGTCGTGGCGTTAGTTTTGCATCGTTATCTAATTATTTAGATAAATATAATTTCAGAAATATTTCAACAGATAAAGGTTATTTGTCAAAAGATTCAGTAAGAGAACAAATATATATTAAAAACAATTATATTTTAGTTGGGGGAAGAAATATTAATGATGGCGGACAGCATGCTTTAGTTATTTTTGGATATAATAATTCTAAGAATACTTATTCTTTTTGGAATCCATGGTATAATTTTACCCAATACATGGATATGGATACAAGATTAATGAATACAAAAGATTCTATAGTTTATAGATGGGAAGCAGGATATATAAAAGATATATCTAAAATAAAATGAAAGAGAGATTATTATGAAAAGAAAGCTTAGTTTTATACTTGTGATATTTATAATATTGGCTTTAGTTTCATGTCAAAAATCAAATACAAAATTTGGTATAGAAGTTAAAAATTATGAAAATCTAGAATATATTTATTCTTCTGGTCCAGATAATAGAAAAAGAAAACCAGAAAGTGAATTAAAACAAAAGATTTTAGATTTAATACAAAAACTAGATGAAGATGATTTTGAAGAAGAAAAAGATCCGCTTATATTAAAAGGTGGTAGAGCAACTATATACTTTGAGGGATTTGTACTTGGGGTAACTGAGGATTATATAGAAGTTATTATTCCAGAAAGAGATGTCCATAACAGGTTTAATGCAAAAAAAGAAATATCAGAATTGTCTGAATTATATAAAGTAATTAAAACTGAATTTGGAAGGCAATAATTTATATGAGTGTATATGCCTAGAAAATAAAAATTTGATATAAATTTTTATATGTTATGCTTATGCATTAGCGAATATATTCTATAATATGGGATATGATTGGCATACTCCAGAAACGATTTCAAAATATTTTAATTATGCAGATGGAGTTTATTTTAACTCTATGTCTAGATACTTAGACAAATATAATTTTAACAATACATCTACAGATGTTGGATATCTATGGAAAGACTCTGTTATCGAACAAATATACTATAAGAATAATTATATTTGAAACATTAAAAGGAGAAGGTCCAAAAATAAAATTTAAAGATTTTACTTTTGAAATTATTGATAAAAAGATAAGAGTTTTCATTAATATTGAAGATATGAAGCAATATAATCCTAAAAAAGAAATTAAAGAATTAAATGAAATTTACACATTATTCGAAAACGAGTTAGGATTAGATTAAATTTTATTTTTGTAGTATAAAATAGCAATATAAATCAATTGACATTAATAAGTTGTACATAAATGATATGAACCTCTTTGCTGGATAAATTTCAGTAAAGAGGTATTTTCATTTCGAAATATAATAAAGAATTAAAAATGAGATAATAAGATAAAAAAAGTTGACAAAAGATTGAAGTTTTGCTAAACTTAATGAGTCAATGAAAAACCTTGACAGGAGAATAAATGGAAAAAAATGTAATGATTAGTATTTTGTTTGAATACTATGGTAAATTGCTTTCAAAAAAACAACATGACTCTATTGAACTATATTATGAAGAAGACTTATCGTTGACTGAGATAGCTGATTTACAAAATGTATCTAAACAAAGTATTTCTGAGACTATTAAAAGATCTGAAAAAGCTTTGATTGAATTTGAAGAAAAGTTAGGTCTATATAAGAGAATCTCAGAATTGCAGAGTTTAGTTGATAGTTTAGAAGAGCAACTCATGGATGATTTGGATGATAACAAATATGCTAAATATTTAGATATTATGTTCCAAATCAATTCGAAATTAAAGTAGGAAGTGAATTATGTTTGAAAATTTATCGGACAGATTACAAAGTTTAATGAGTAATTTACGTAGCAAAGGAAAACTTTCTGAATCTGATATAGATCAAGCAATGAGAGAAATACGTCTGGCTCTATTAGAAGCAGATGTAAACTATAAAGTTGTTAGAGATTTTGTCAAAAAAGTAAAAGAAAGAGCTCTTGGCGCTGACGTAATGAAGAGCTTAACTCCTGGACAAATGGTTGTAAAAATTGTAAATGAAGAATTAATTGCTCTTATGAGTGATGAAAACCAAGCTTTGAAAACTTCACCAAAGCCACCTACAGTAATTATGATGGTAGGTTTACAAGGTGCAGGTAAGACCACACAAACGGGTAAATTAGCGCTTCATTTGAAGAAAAAAGGTAAAAAACCATTATTAGTTGCAGGAGATATTTATAGACCTGCTGCTATAGATCAACTTAAAGTAGTAGGAAAACAAGTTGATGTACCTGTATTCTCACTTGGGAAAATTAGTCCTGTTGAAATTGCAAAAAAAGCTTTAGATGAAGCTAAAAAGAATTTCAATGATGTAGTAATTATAGATACGGCAGGACGTCTACATATAGATGAAGAGTTAATGGAAGAATTAAACTCTATTAAAAAAGCTGTAGATGTTACAGAAACCATTTTGGTAGTCGATTCAATGACTGGTCAAGATGCTGTAAAAGTTGCTGAATCATTTAACGAAAAATTAGATATAACAGGCATATTAATGACCAAACTTGACGGGGATTCAAGAGGGGGTGCAGCTTTATCAATTAGAGCGGTAACTCAAAAGCCTATTAAATTCATTGGTGTTGGTGAAAAGATGGAAGATTTGGAACAATTCCATCCAGATAGATTAGTATCAAGAATTTTAGGAATGGGAGATGTTCTTTCATTAATTGAAAAAGCTGAAAGAACTTTTGACAAAGAAAAAGCTCAAGAGTTAGAGCAAAAATTAAGAGAACAATCATATGATTTCAATGATTTTCTTGATAATATTGCACAGATGAAAAATCTAGGGCCTCTTGAAGATATAATCAAAATGTTGCCTGGCGTTAATAGTAAGGCGCTAAAAGGACTGAATTTTGATCCTAAAGCTATAGATAGAATTGAAGCTATTATTAAGTCGATGACAAAGGCTGAAAGAGAAAAGCCAAATATAATAAATAATTCTAGAAAGAAAAGAATAGCACAAGGTTCAGGTACAACAATTGGTGATGTAAATAAATTGCTAAAACAATTTGAAGAAACTAAAAAAATGATGAAAAAAATGGGTGGCATGAACAAAAAAATGAAAAAAGGGAAGAAGAAAAGATTCCCATTCTTTTAATGGAGGAAAAAATGGCAGTAAAAATTAGAATGAAAAGATTAGGTGCAAAGAAAAGACCTTTCTATAGAATAGTTGTGGCAGACGAAAGAGCTCCAAGAGATGGTAGATTTATAGAAGAAATCGGTTATTACAACCCAATTTCAGAACCAAAAGTATTTAAAATTGATTCTGAAAGAGTAAATTACTGGATTGGAGTTGGTGCGAAACCAACAAAGACTGTTGAAAGATTATTAAAGACAGACTTTGAAGATTTAGCAAAACAAGTTGCTGAAAAGAAAAGATTAGAAGAAGAAAAGAAAGCAAAAGAAGCTGAAGAAAGAAGATTACAAAGAGAAAAAGAAGCTAAAGAAAAAGAAGAACCTGAAAGATTAGCAAAAGAAGCTGCAGAAGCAGAAGCTCAAGCACAAGAAGAATCTGAAGAAGTAGAAGAATCTGAAGAAGTTGTGGAAGAATAATATGAAAGAAATCGTTGAATACATTGCTAAAGCTTTAGTTAACAATCCAGACGATGTTTTAGTTGAAGTAGAATCAAATGATGGAATTGTAAATATAAAATTGAATGTAAACCCTGATGATATGGGAAAAGTAATTGGTAAGCAAGGTAAAATTGCTAATTCAATTAGATCAATACTAAAAGCTTGTGCGATAAAAGAAGAAAAAAAAGTTAATTTATATATTGATTCAAAAGACTCAGAATAATGGAAAAAATAAAAGTCGGTAAAATAATAAATACACATGGCATTAAAGGTGAAATCAAAATCCAAGCTAGTGGAAATGAAACTTTTGATAGAGATATAAGCTATTATATCGGAAGTGATTTTTTTGAAGTTAGGACTACTAATTCCAAATTTCGTAATGGAATATATATTGTTAAACTAAAAGATTTTAATAATATTAATGATGTTTTAATATTCAAATCTAAAGATGTATTTATAGACTTAGATGATCTTTCTAATTTAGAAGAAAATGAATATTATATTAAAGATTTAATAGGATTAGATGTAATTGATGAGTTTAACAATAATGTAGGGAAATTAGTAGATGTATTGGAATATGAAGCTAATGATGTCTACGAAGTTGAAACACAAAATGGTTTAATATCGATACCATCTGTAGGTGAATTTATTATAGAAATTAATATTGAAAAAAAATATTTAAAAGCAAAAATTATCGAAGGTATGTAATGAAAATAGATGTATTAACGATTTTTCCGAATTCATTTAATTTTTTATATGAATATGGTGTAATAGGAAAAGCTATAAAAAATAATCTTTTTGAATTAAATATCGTAGATATTAGAAGTTTTTCAACAGATAAAAATAAAAAAGTTGATGATGAAGTTTATGGAGGTCAAGCAGGTATGCTAATGACAATGCAACCAGTTGTCGATGCAATAAACTCTGTAAAGACCGATGATTCATTGGTTATATTCTTAAGTCCTCAGGGAAAAGTATTTAATCATGATACAGCTATGAACTTAGGTACTAAAAAGCACTTGATACTATTATGTGGTCATTATGAAGGTATTGATTCTAGAGTAATAAATAATTATGTAGATATGGAATTATCTATTGGTGATTATGTATTAACAGGAGGAGAAATACCAGCTATGGTTGTTATTGACTCCGTTACACGATTAATGGATAATGTTCTTGGAAATGAAGAATCTGCTAAGAGTGATTCACATTTCAATATATTATTACAACATGATCATTTTACAAGACCTAGAGAATATGAAGGACATAAGGTTCCTGAAGTTTTATTCTCGGGAAATCATGCGAAAATCAAAGAATGGCAATTACAAAATAGTATTGAAAATACAAAAAGAAAAAGACCAGACTTATATGAAAAATATATTAATAATATACGAAAGGATTAATTATGGATATCATAAGACAAATAGAAGAAGAACAAAAGAAAGATTCTCTACCAGAACTTAGAGTTGGTGACTATGTTAACATAGATTACAGAATCAAAGAAGGTCAAAGAGAAAGAATCCAAATGTTTGAAGGAACAGTTATTAAAATTCAAGGTGAAGGAGTAAGAAAAGCATTTACTGTAAGAAGATTATCTTATGGTGTAGGTGTTGAAAGAACATTCTTATTACATTCACCAAGAGTTGAAAACATTAAAATTGTAAGACGTGGTAAAGTTAGAAGAGCTAAATTATTCTACTTAAGAAATAGAGTAGGTAAAGCAGCTAAATTAAGAGAAAAAACAGATTATTAAAATTAGAGGTTGGACAAAAGTTCAACCTTTTTTTCAAATAAGGAGGATATATGAATATTAATTGGTATCCTGGGCATATGAAGAAATCTTTAGATACTATAAGAGAATCTATGAAGATGGTAGATATTGTGTGTGAAATTGTTGATGCAAGAATACCAGTAAGTTCTAGAAATCCAGTAATTGATGATATAATTAAAGATTTTCCAAGACTTATTATTTTTAATAAATCTGATATGGCAGATTCAAAAGAAACAAAAAAATGGATTGAATATTTTAGCAAAAAAAATATAGAAGTTATTGAATACAATTCTACAAGAGATAATAAAACAAATGATTTATATAAAACTGCTAAAAAAGTATTGACAGATTTATTTGAGAAAAGAGCAGAAAAAAACATTCAGGATAAAAGCATCAAAATGATGATAGTAGGTATACCAAATGTTGGTAAATCAACATTCATAAACAATGTTTCGAAAAGAAAAGGTGCAAAAGTTGGAAATAGACCAGGAGTTACTAGAACTAATCAATGGATTAAAACCAGTAGTGATTTGATGCTTCTTGATACTCCAGGAGTTTTATGGCCAAAATTAGAATTACACGATAATGGAAGAAATCTTGCATTTACAGGATCTATAAAGGATGAAATACTTAATATAGAAGATTTAGCATTTGATTTTCTAAAATACATGCAAAAAAATGAACCTAAAAAACTAGAAAGTAGATATGATATTGATACAAATAAAGAAACTATTGAAATAATGGATGAAATAGCGAAGAAAACTGGATCAATTTCACGAAATCAAGAAATTGATTATTTTAAGGTTTCAAATATTATATTTGATGATTTTAGAAAGTTAAGAATTGGAAGAATAACGTTGGAAAAAGTAGAAGATTTTGAATAAGAAAATGTTAAAATATTTTAATTATTTTGGCAGTTTTTAAATTAGTTTTTAGTATATAATGAGGTATCATGAGAGTAAAATTACAGAAAAATCAAATAGATGTTCTAATAGATTTAAAGAGGAATCATAAATTTATATGTGGCATTGACGAAGTTGGAAGAGGACCAATTGCAGGCCCAGTAGTTGCTTGTGCTGTAATTATGGGTGGTGAGAAAATAGATGAAGTTAAAGATTCTAAAAAATTATCTGATAAAAAAAGGAGGATTTTAGCTTCAAATATTTATGACAATGCATTAGCTATAGGATATGGTATATGTGATAATAAAGTAATAGATGATATCAACATTAGACAAGCGAGTCTTCTTGCAATGAAAGAAGCAGTTTTAAATCTTAAAGATAAACTTGGACATCATATAGAGCCAGATTTACTTCTGATAGATGCTGAATTAATAGATACTGAAATAGATCAAATTGGTATAATATCAGGCGATGATTTAGTCTATCAAATTTCTTGTGCTTCAATACTTGCTAAAGTTTATAGAGATGATTTAATGATTGAATATTCAAAAAAATATCCTGGATATATGTTTGAAGCACATAAAGGCTATGGTACTAAGAAACACTACGAATCACTAGAAAAATTAGGGGTGACAGAAATTCATAGACTTAGCTTTTTAAAGAAATATTATGAAAAAAGAAGTGGTAGCTAAACTAGGTGAAGAAATAGCTTGTAGATATCTAAAATCTGAAGGTTATAAAATACTTGAAAGAAATTATAGATATGGACATTTTGAGGCGGATATAATTGCATCTAAAGAAGATATTTTAGTAGTAGTTGAAGTAAAGACCAGAAAAGACTACAAATATTTATATGCAAATGAAGCCGTTAATTATAAAAAGCAGTATAATCTAATTTCTATTACAAAAAATTATATTATGCAAAATTGTCTTTATAATCATGACGTAAGATTTGATGTAATTGAATGTTATTGGGATACAAAAGAAATATCTCATATAATAAACGCTTTTGAGGCATAATATGTTTGATACAGAAAGAGATATTATCTTATTTCTAAATTATGCTAGAATAAGTAATTTAAAGATTATAAATATTATAAGTGAAAATATGCTTTACAAATTTTTTGATTTCAATACAAATAATTTGGAGCATATTTCATTTTTAAATGAGAAAGATAAATTAAGAATTTTAGATACATACAAAAGATTAAGTATAAATAGCATTAAATATAATTTACATAAATTTAATATTAAATATGTTACGATAATAGATAAAAATTATCCTGATATTTTAAAGAATATTTATGATGCTCCCGCAATTTTATATTATAAAGGAAATGATATAGAATGTTTAGAAAACTGTATATCAGTTGTTGGAACTAGGAAACCTTCAGAGTATGGATTATATGCTACAAAAAGAATTGTGGAAGGATTTAGTGGTTATAATGTAAATATAGTATCAGGGATGGCTTTGGGAATAGATTTTCAAGCACATAATACAGCTTTAGAAAACAATATTCCTACTGTAGGTGTTCTTGCATCATCTTTAGATATTATATATCCTAAGACTAATTTACATCTATATAATAGAATGGAAAATAGCCTGTTAATATCTGAATTTCCACTAGAAACACAGCCTATAAAGAGAAATTTTATATTTAGAAATAGAATAATTTCAGGTTTATCATATGCAACAATTGTAATAGAGGCTATGGATCAAAGTGGTTCGTTGGTTACTTCTAAATATGCTACAGAGCAAAATCGAGATGTATTTGCAGTTCCTGGTAATATAAATTCCTTAAATTCAATAGGAACAAATCAGTTAATAAAAAGAGGAGCTAAATTAATTACGAAAGCAGAAGATTTATTACAAGAGTTTAATTTTATTAAAGAAAAAAGTAAAATCGATATAGATTATAATTTAGATTTAGATAACAAGATGATTAAAATTTTAAATTTATTGAAAAATGAGATTTTATCAATTGATGAAATATACAATAAAACACAAATTCCAATTAACAAATTGTATGCTATTATTTTACAATTAGAATTAAAAGGGTATATTTGCAATATTAGAGACAATTTATATACAATAAACTAAATTATATTGTAAAATATTTTTTATATGATAATATTTGTGATAATATATTGAACGATATAAAAAAGAGAGAAGGGGTGTAGATGGCTAAAAATTTAGTAATAGTTGAATCTCCAACAAAAGCTAAAACTTTGAGTAAATTTTTAGGTCGAAATTATAAGATTATGGCTTCTATTGGTCATTTAAGAGATTTACCAAAGAGTAAGTTTGGAGTAGATATAGAAAATAATTTTGAACCAGAATATATTAAAGTTCGTGGTAAGGCCAAGATTATAAATGAAATAAAAAAAGAAGCAGATAAAGCTGATAATGTATATCTTGCATCTGACCCGGATAGAGAAGGAGAGGCTATAGCTTGGCATTTATCATATTTATTGGGGCTTGATATAAATCAAAAAAATAGAGTTATATTTCATGAAATTACAGAAGATGCTGTTAAAAAAGCGATTAAAAATCCAAGAAAAATAGATTTGAATTTAGTGGATGCACAGCAAGCTAGAAGAATATTAGATAGAATAGTGGGATATAAATTATCTCCAATACTTTGGAAAAAGGTTAAAAGTGGTTTATCAGCAGGAAGAGTTCAATCTGTGGCATTAAAATTAATAGTTGATAGAGAAAATGAAATTATAAATTTTAAACCGGATGAATATTGGACAATAGATTTATTAGCTACAGTTGATAAAAATCAATTTGAAGGACAATATTTTGGAATAATTACAAATGATAATAAAATAAAAGAAAATAAACTTTCAAATGAAAAAGAAACAGATAATATTATTTCCAAATTAGGAAAAGAATATACTATTTATGATAGACAAGTAAGTGAAAGATCTAGAAAACCTTATGAACCTTTTACAACTTCTACTATGCAACAAGAAGCATCAAAGAGATTATATTTTTCAACTTCAAAAACGATGTCAATTGCACAACAATTATATGAAGGTATTAATATAGGATCATCATCAGTCGGTTTAATTACTTATATGAGAACTGATTCCACTAGACTTTCAGATACAATTGTCAAAGAAGCAGTTTCATATATTAAAGATAATTATGGTAAAGAATATGCTTCAAAAGGGAGAAAATATAATAAGAAAAAATCAAATGCACAGGATGCTCACGAAGCGGTAAGAGTTTCATCAATTAATAGAACTCCTGAAAGCATAAGAGATTATTTGACAGACAATCAGTATAAATTATATAGACTAATTTGGGATAGAACTGTTCAGTCACAAATGACAAATAGTAAATATCTTTCAACAAGATACGAAATTGAAAATAATGGTCAAATCTTTAGAGTAAATGGTTCAATAATTACTTTTGATGGTTTTACTAAAGTTTGGAGAACTAATGATAAAAGTATAGAGCTACCTAATATGGATAAAGGTGATACATTTGAACCAGATAAATTAGAAAAAAATCAACATTTTACAAAACCAAAAGCTAGATTTACAGAAGCTTCATTGGTAAAAGAACTTGAGAAAAATGGTATAGGTAGACCTTCAACTTATTCTTCAATAATAAGAAGTTTAATAACTAGAAATTATATTGAATTTGATAATAAGTCTATTTTGCCAACAGATTTAGGATTTAGTGTAACAGATTTATTATTACAATATTTTGATGAAATAATAAATGAAGATTTTACTGCAAAAATGGAAACTAATTTAGATGAAATAGAAGAGGATAATGTTGATTGGAAGAAATTAGTTTCTGATTTTTATGAACAATTTGAGCCTAAACTTGAAAAGGCAATATATTCTACAAAAGATTACAAAGTACCTGATAAGCCTACAGGTGAGAAGTGTCCAAATTGCAATGGAAAACTATTGTATAAAAAAGGTAGAAATGGAGAATTTATAGGTTGTGAGAATTTTCCAAACTGTACCTACACAAAAAATATAGTAAAGTCACTGGGAATAAAATGTCCAAAATGTGGTGGAGACATAGTAGAAAAAATTTCTAAAAATCACAAAGTATTTTTTGGATGTGATAACTGGCCTGAATGTGATTGGTCATCATGGGACAAACCAACAGGAGAAGTTTGTAAAACCTGTGGGGATTTAATGATTCATAAGAAAAATAGAAAAATAGATATTGTTATGTGTCATAATGAAGACTGTCCTACTAATAAATAATTGAATGAAAAGGTTTTTTATGTTAAAATATAGAAAATGCTATTAGGAGGAAATTATGTCTAGAAAACCAACAATGGAAGATGTAAAAAATCTTGCAGGTGTATCTATTTCAACGGTTTCAAGAGTTATAAATGGTACTAGAAAAGTTTCACCAGAAAAGACTGAAGCTGTTAATAGAGCTATACAAAAGCTTGGCTATAAACCTAATGAATTAGCTAGATCCCTTGTTATGAAAAAATCTAATACAATTGGTATTATTTTAGATGATATAGGGTATGAATATATGGCACAGTATATAAGAGGAATAGATGAGATTGGTAAAATGTACAGATATGATATTCTTCTTTATTCAACATTTGGTGATTTTGAAACACAGAAAAAGGCTGTTGAATTCTTATCATCTAAGCAAGTAGAAGGTATAATAGTAATATCTGAAAAGATTAATAACGAAATATTATATTCTATAAAGGAATACGATATACCATATATTTTACTAGATACATTTTATAGCCCGGATGAATTTAAAACAGTAAGTATAGATTATAAAGAAGCCATGAAATCATTAACTGATTATTATGTTGAAAAAGGACATACAAATCTATGCTATGTTAGAACAAGAGGAGCCTTCTCTGTTTCTGAATTTAAAGAAAATGGATTTAATGAATCTGTAGAAAATAATTCATTGGAATCTTTTGTATTTTCTGTGGAGGATAACCAAATTGAATCTGGTTATCAATTTATGGAAAATAATATCAAAAAATTAAGAAATAATAATATCACGGGAATATTGGCTGAATCAGATAGTATTGCCCTTGGTATATTACATTATTGCTATGATAATGATATAAAAGTTCCTGATGAATTCTCTGTTTCAGGATTCGGAAACACAGAAATTTCAAACCTATATAGACCAAGACTTACAACTGTAAGACTTCCATATTATGACATCGGAGCGATTGCGGTTCGTGTTTTAATTAAAATGATAGGTGAAGAATTAGAATTCAATCAATCTGTAAATCTAAATCATGAAATAATGAAGCGTGATACTGTAAAATAATAAAAATTTTGGAGGAAATAATGGCAGAAAAAAAAGTTATTGTATTAAATGAAACAGGTTTACATGCTAGACCAGCAGCAGCTTTAGTTCAATTCGTAAAGAGCATACCTGGTGAAGTTGAATTAGAAAAAGAAGGAAAAGTTGCTAATGCTAAAAGTATTTTTAGTGTTATGAGTCTAGGTATATCTAAAAACACAGAAGTAATTGTTAGAGTTACTGGTGAAGACGAAGAAGAAAATGTTGATAAAGTTGTTGAATTCATTTCGAATTTAACTGACTAATTGTGTAAGGATACCTAACAGTATCCTTATTTTTATAGGAGATATCTCATGACTAAAAGATTTAAAGGAATTGCGGCTTCTGATGGAGTAGCAATAGGAAAAGTATATTTATTTGAAAAAACTGAAATTATTTTAAATGAAGAAAATATACATGAATCCGATGTAGAAAAAGAATTAAATAGTTTAAATAATGCAATTGAAGAATATTCTAATGAATTAAAAAATAGAGAAACAACTACTGATGCTGAAAATGAAGTTAGAAATGCACATATTGAATTAGTATCAGACCCATCTTTAATTGAAATGGCTAGTGATAAAATAAAAAATTCACTACAAAATGCAGAATTAGCATTACATTCTACTATTCAAGAAATGGCATCAGTATTTGAAATGTTAGATGATGAATACTTAAGAGAAAGAGCAGCAGACTATAGAGATATTGGTGAAAATATAATGTACAAATTAAAGGGCATTACACCAAAGACTTTATCATCACTAGATGATGATTATATAATTGTAGCTGAAGAATTAACTCCAACTGACACATCAACTATGGATAAAGATCATGTATTAGGTTTAGTTATGGAGTTAGGTGGTAAAACATCACATTCATCAATTATTGCTCAAACTTTAGGTATACCTGCAGTAGTAGGTATGAAAGATATAAGATCTAATTTAAAAAATGATGATTTTATTATATTAGATGCTTTAGAAGGCGTTGTTATTGTAAATCCTGATGAAAAAACAATAGCTGATTACGAAGCTAAATTTGCATCTATTAAAGCTAATAAAGAACTTGCTGAAAAATATAAATTTGAAAAACCGGTTACATTAGATGGTAGATCAGTTGAAGTTGTTTCAAATATAGGTGGGATTGAAGATTTAAAACTTGCACTTGAAGATGGTGCAGAAGGTGTAGGATTATTTAGAACAGAATTCTTATACATGGAAGGAAATGATTTCCCAACAGAAGAATATCAATTCTCAGTATATAAAGAAGCTGCAGAATTACTAGAAGGTAAACCATTAATTATTAGAACTCTTGATATAGGTGGTGATAAGGGACTAGATTATTTTGAGTTTCCTAAAGAAGAAAATCCATTTTTAGGTTGGAGAGCTTTAAGAATAGGTTTTGATAGAAAAGATATTTTGAGAACTCAATTAAGAGCTATTTTAAGAGCAAGTGCTTTCGGAGATGTTAAGATTCTTTTACCTATGATAATTAGTGTGCAAGAAATTCAAACAGTTCAAGAATATATAGAAGAGTTTAAATCAGAATTAAGAGAAGAAGGTCATGATTTTAATGAAAATATAGAAGTAGGTATAATGATTGAAACTCCAGCTTCTGTATTTGTTGCTGAAGATTTAATTCAAAATTGTGATTTCTTCAGTATTGGTACTAACGACTTAACACAATATATACTTGCAGTAGATAGAGGAAATGAAAAGATTTCACATCTATATGATTATTTTAACCCTGCCGTACTAAGAGCTATAAAACAAGTAATTGATGCTTCACATAAACACGGTAAATGGACTGGTATGTGTGGGTCAATGGCATCTGACGTCCAAGCAACTTATCTATTATTAGGTATGGGTCTTGATGAATTCTCTGCTGTTAGCTCCAAAGTTGGTCTAATTAAATCTGTTGTAAATAATGCTAATTTAAGCGAGGCACAACAATTTGCCGAAAAAGCATTATCATTATCACAATTAGATGATATAAGAGTATTATTAAAGGAAAAAAATGACGAATTCCATTCATAATGTTTTCTTAGAAAAAATAAATAAGCTATCAGACGAAGAAGAAATTATTCTTGCACAGAATATTTCTTCTTTGCTTTTAGAGATACATGGCGTTAGATCTTCATCGGTAAATTGGAAACAGGAATTTACAGATGAGATGAATTTATCTCTATTTAAACATGGCTTAATAAAAAGACAAGGTCTTAAAGACTATGTTTTAATAGATTTACTAAAGTTAAATACTTTCTTATTAAAAGATCGATCCGTGTCAAGACTAATTAAAGGAAATTCACTTTTTAATCTCGTTATAAATGACGATTTAACACTAAAATATGAAATCGATGAAAAATTTGGTGATAAAATTATTGATTTAGTCGAGTTAAACGTCTTAGCTTATTATAGACCTAGTCTAGCTAAAAAAATTTTTGATGCTAGTTTTGAAGACTTTAATTCTAAAAAAATATATAAATTATTTGCATATTATTGTGCTAAATTTACGATTGATTTAATTATAGAAAAAAGCAAAATAAATCCGAGACAAAAAGAATTACATTTAGAATACCAAGAGATAATAGATTTTATCTTTGATTCATATGAAGATTTTACCATTTATAAACCTAAATGGCTAGAATGATTATTTAAAAGAGTTGTAAATCAACTCTTTTTTATTTGAAGTTATAAGAAATAAAAAAAATGATATCTTCTTATAAGATACCATTTTTAATAAAAGGATAATAAATTTAAAATTATGAAACCGATATTATTAGAGTCTAAAATAGAATAAAAAGAATTTGTATTATTTATGAATTTTGACAATCTGGGCAAAGTCCGGAAAATTCAAAAGTATGACCGGTTATCTTAAATCCTGTTTGTTCTTCTATTTTCTTTTCAATTTCATGAACTGGACAATGATCTAAATCTATTGTCTTACCACAGTTTGTACAAATGATTTGATGGATATGATTTTCATTATTTAGCTGATAGTAAGCAACACCATCTTGACCAACACTTTTCAAAACAATATCCGCATCTGTAAATGTAGCCAAATTTCTATAAATAGATGAAATTTTAATTTTATCATTTT
>JAEZZN010000025.1 GCA_023418535.1 Bacillota bacterium
CTGTGCTTTTTCATAAACAACATCTATAATCTTTCAAGATTTTCTCTCCGCCATCAATCTCACCCACTCAAAAACGCAAAAAGCAAAATCGACTACTCAACCCTCCGACCGATTTGCCCCGAAAACCTGTTGATTCCCCTAAACGTCCAAACAGTCCTCAAAGCACAATTCCACCAAAATTATATCTTATAAAACCCTGATAAATAAGGCTTTCTCACTACACCCTAGACATCAAACACACCGCCTCGACGTGGCTCGAGTCGACACTATGGATAAAAAGTCCATTCTTACGTTTTCGCAAACATATCATTGACTTTTTTAGTATTTTTGTCGTATTGGCAAACATATCATAGGGGCTTTTATACTAGTTCGTATTCAAAACGTATCGATATATTACATCTTTAAATCTAAACTAAATAATTAATATAACTTTTATATTCCTTTATCATTAATTTTTCCTAAAGGCATCAGCTATCTTATTTCTATATTTTTTAATCCTATCATAACCAAGCATCTTAAAAATCCCCTTATTATTTCATAAAAAGGATCCCCATCATATTACCGTTGTAACAAATACTTCTTGTCTAGTAATGCCATAATTTTCTTTTTAGTAATCAGTCAAAAAATCCAATAAAGCACTTCCAACTCCCTGCCCTTTATGGTCTGGATCTAGGATCTTACTGTCTTTGATACAATTAAATTTTCCCTTCTACTCTGAAACTTTTCCGCTTAACTCTGCAACTTTTTGATTTGGGCATAAAAAAGACAGTATCGCTTCCGTACTCAATAAAGCATTTTGTTAATTTAGTTTCTTTATCTTTTCTTCGATAATCTTTATGAGATTTTATAAATCATCATCTCCTAAAGGTAATTCTAAATCAGTTATTGTGTTTCTTCTTTTAAAATTAGTAGTATTAGATTTCCCCTTTAATAGCATTTCCAATAATTTCATAAATCTTTTCTACTGGTTCAATTTTTTTATCATCCTTAAAAAGTCCTCTATCCAAACCAGAATTATACTTATGGTCCTTTTTTCTCATTGTTAAAAAAAACTCGTTATGGAAAATATTAATTATTCTTTTTGATTCATCTGGTGTAAATTTCAAATCCTTAATAAGAACCTTTTCTATTGATGGATACCATGCTTGATCAAATCTTCTAAATATAAATACAGGTTTAGTTTTATTTTCATTAGAGAGGTATTCAACAATCTTCCAAATAATAACCCTAGCACTTAATAATGATACATCTGAGTCACTTAACACTAGCATGTTTGCAAATCTAGATTTAGAATCTTCCTCTTTTGTGGCGAATCCTGGAGTGCTACTTCTGAATGGAAAGGATTCAAGATTTACTATCTTGCCAGACATTTCCTTTATATCCTGAATTTCTTTTTGAAATTTCTTTCTTGATTTCTCATCTTTTAGTATTTTACATAATTCATCAACTGAATTAATTTTGCTTTTAACGTCTTTATTCTTACTATATGCTTTTAGAATAAGATTAAAATACTTTCTTAGATAATAACCTGGATCTTCACCTTTATTGTTCAATAAGTTCTCAAGTTCCATATAAAAAATACCACCTTTTGAATCGGTTTTAATTATATAGTCTATTATATAATTAAAATTATTATTTTTAGATTCATTGGCTTTAAGTGCTTCACTAATTGCTACTCTGATATCTATATTAGGATTTACTAAACATATAAATAAAGTGCCTTTATCAATGTCACCTCTAATATGACTAGGTATTCCATAATCAATACTCAAGTCTTTTCCTGTTGATTCCTTTAGACTTTTATATAGATTTTTATCTACTTCTAACCAAGAAAATTCTTTATCGTTTTCCAAAGCTTTGAAAAAATCTTTTGATAATTCTTCAATTTGTTCTTTAGTCCATGGATTGTATTTCTTTAAGAAATCTTCAATGACATTTATATCCTTATTTTTTTCTTTATACCTATCACGTAATTCATTTAATATAATATTTTCTCCCATTGTTTGACCTTCTATTTTATTCTTAATTTATTATATCACGTAACAATAAGTATTTTCATATTTAAAATATCAAAAGTCCTCTATCATCATAAACCGATTCACTTGTATAATTGCCACACCTTATAGCCCTATCAAGAGCTATTATTGTAGCAATTACTCCATCTATCTTTTCTGTAGATTTTTCCTTATCTGCCTTTATGTTTTCGGCAGGATCTGTTCTTATGAAGATATTGTCCATCATCCATCTTAGAACTGGATGTCCTCCATGAGCTATTTTTCTTTCAATTGTAAGTTTCATTAATTCTTTTGTTGGCGGAGACATATCTTTAAATCCTTGGCCAAAGGGAACGACTGTAAAACCCATGCCCTCTAAGTTTTGAACCATCTGTACTGCTCCCCATCTATCAAAGGCAATTTCTCTAATGTTATAAATCTCACCTAAGTCTTCGATAAATTTTTCAATAAACCATAGTGGACTACATTGCCTTCTGTTGTCATAATATAGCCTTGTTTTTCAATCCTTTTTGCCAGGTATAAAAGTCAAGATAATTTGTCCAATTTGTTGCAATTAAGTGTTCTCAGTTTTTTTAGGATTTAATTTATCTTTTATCCGGTATGATGGCCCCGTAATATTAAATAAGTATGAGTAATGAAGAATCCTGTCTAATATAGCTTTAGTTATCATTTCATCATTACCTAATATCTGTGCCCATTTATCAAATGATATATTACTTGTAA
>JAEZZN010000041.1 GCA_023418535.1 Bacillota bacterium
TTGTGTATTAAAGTTCATTTTAACTTGTAAAACTGAACGATTTAATGTAAGCTTTTGTTGTATAGTATTGTTTTCGTTCATACATTAATTATACCAAAAAAGCGGTTAACTCTCACGAGTTTACCGCTTTTTTCGTTAGGCTATTTTGCAACAGCCCCTTTGATAAATATAATATTGTTAAATTAAAGGAAAGAAAAATGAAAAATAAAAGTATTTTTTTAATAATAGCTATAATAATTGCTTTATCAGGATATTTATTTTATGATTATATGAAATATAATAAAGAAATACCTGGCAGAGTTATCTTTTCAGATAGCCTAGAAATTGATAGCATCTCATTATTAAAGGATAATGAAGCTCTTCCAGAAATTGAGTTAACTGAAACTCAAAGCAAAGAAATTCTAGAAAATCTTCAAAAAATACATTATATAAATAAAAGAGATAGCAATACTTCTAGTAAAAGTAGATATTACACATTGTCTGCTAAATATGGAGAAACTATTTATTTAATTTCTTTGTCAGATAAATATAATTTAGAATTCCATGAATCCCATCCTAATTCTAAATCAAATATCTACATAATGAATGAAGAAGAATCTCAAGAATTATTTAATCTATTGAATGGATTATTTGAATAAAACATTAAAGTCCTAACTGAATAAGTTGGGGTTTTTTTGTTTGTGAGAGAAATGGTTGTGATTTTAATCCTGTGTTATATTCTTGATTTTTAAATTCTGAATAGAAAATTTTAGCTAAACTGCATCAGAAAATAAGAAATCTAAATCCTGAATAGAATGGACAAAAATCTTCTGTTCATAAATGGGAGGTCTTAATTTCTGAACAGAAATCTACTGAATTAAATACAATCAGTTTAGAAAATGTCATACGAATAAAAAGAAACCTCTCCAAAAATATTTCTGAAAATTAATATCATTTAAGCTATAATCTATTTATTGAATAAACAATTTTATGAGGAGCTTTATGAAAAATTATATTATAAGGGCTATTGATAGTAGTAAATCAGTAAGAATTTTTATATCTCAAAATACACAAATGGTTCAAGAAATAAGAGATATACATGATTCTCAAGCGACAGCTTCAGCTGCGATGGGAAGGCTAGCAATTGTATCTTCTATCATGGGATATTCGGGACTTGATGAAGGACAAAGTTTAACTATAGTCTTTGACGGAAATGGTCCAGCAGGAAAACTTAGAGCAGTAGCAGATGAGAATGGAGATGTAAAAGTCACTGTAACAAATCCTAAAATAGATGTGCCTTCAAAATATCCTGGAAAATTAGATGTAGGATCTTATATTGGAAGAGAAGGTAATTTAGCAGTTATAAGGGATTTAGGATTAAAGGAACCATATACAGGGATTTCAAAAATTATTACTGGAGAAATAGCAGAAGATTTAGCAAATTACTATTTTTACTCTGAACAAACACCAAGTATTATTTCTTTAGGTGTTTTAGTTGACACAGATTTATCTATAAAAGCGGCAGGAGGTATATTTGTACAAGTACTTCCTGGAATTTCTGATGAAGAATTAGATAGATTACAAGAGATTGCAAATGAATTAAGACCTATTTCTGAGTTGATAAGTGAAGGATATACTCCTGAAGATATACTTGAAAAATATTTTGCAAAACTTAAACCGGAAATACTAGAGAAACATGAAGTTAATTATAAATGTGATTGTTCAAGAGAACGTATAAGAAGAGGATTAATTTCAATTGGGAAAAAAGAACTAAATCAAATTTTAGAAGAAGATAAAAAAGTTGAAGTAATATGTGACTTTTGTGGAAAAGTATATAATTTTGATGAAAATGAATTAAGAGAAATGTTAGAAGAAAGCAGATAATATGGAAGGCTTCATAAAATATATAGAAATAATTGGAATAATTGCATTTGCAATTTCTGGAGCATTGGAAGGGATAAAAAGCAAACTAGATTTGTTAGGAGTATTGGTTCTTGGAGTAATTACTGCAACGGGTGGAGGAGTGATACGGGATGTAATTCTGGGGATTCGACCACCATTAAATTTAAGGTTTGGTTTTAATATTTATTTAGCAATAATAGTTTCTATGATAGTCTTTCTAATAAACTTATTTGATGATAATATAAATAGATGGACAATTAATAAAAGTTTTGATCAATCATTAATATATTCTGATGCTATAGGACTTGCAGTATTTACGATTACAGGTATGGAAGTTGCATATAGATTACATACAGAATATAGCATGGTTTTATACGTATTTGTTGGAGTTGTAACTGGTGTAGGTGGTGGAATTATTAGAGATACATTGATAAACGCAGTTCCATACATACTAGATAGACATGTGTATGCAAGTGCATCAATAATCGGTGCGATAATTTTTCATTTACTAACTATTTATACAGATATAAATAGAGCGATCACTTCAACAATTTGTATTTTTATTATATTTATAATAAGAATACTTGCTAATAAATTTGAATGGAATTTACCGAAAGCTACAAGAATTATAAATTAAGGGGAATGTTTTGAAGGAAATTTATATTGATAACAATGATTTGCAAATAATGGAAGATATTATTGTAGAAAAGGATGAGGTAGTCCCTGATTCAAATCAGCTAAAGTATCAAAAAGATGAACTTGCTGCATTTGTACATTTTTCACCAAATACATTTAATGAAGTTGAATGGGGGGACAGCTATTTTGATAAAAAACCTAATGAAATTTTCAAATTAGAAAATGATTTTCAAGCTGAAAATTTGGTTCGTACTATAAAAGACTCAGGTTTTAAAAAAATAATTATTACTGCAAAACATCATGATGGATTTGTTATTTGGCAGAGTAAGTTTACGGAATATGGTATTAAAAATATAGATTATAAAAATGGTAAGGGTGATATTTTAGAAGAAATTTCAAAATATGCTTCAATTTATGATGTAGATATGGGAATTTATTTATCACCTTGGGATATTCATGATGAAAGCTATGGATATTATGATAAAGATGGAAATCCTACAAGTAAAGAAAATGATTATCTTGATTATAATGATTACTACAATAACCAACTTGAAGAAATACTTTCCAATCCTAAATACGGAAATAAAGGAAGATTTATAGAGGTATGGATGGATGGAGCAAAAGGCACAGGATATGATGAACAAGAATATGATTTTGTAAGATGGTTTAAAACAATTCAAAAATACCAAGGAAAAGAAGCAGGATACGAATCAGACTGTTTATTATTCGGTGCAGAAGCGTATACAACAGTTCGTTGGATAGGGAATGAATTAGGATTTGCACATAAAGATACATGGTCAAAATCCATAGTTAATTATGATGACAATACAATTGACAGTAATGAGGACGGAGAATACTTTAAAGGTTTTGAAAATGGTAATAAATGGACTGTTCCAGAATGTGATGCAAGAATTACATCAGGATGGTTTTGGGGGAATGAGAAAAAGGAACCAAAAAGTATAAAAGAACTTGCAGATATGTATTTTAGATCTGTTGGTCATAATTCTACACTTTTATTAAATATTCCTCCAAATGACAAAGGTGATTTAGATGAAGATATTAAAAATAGATTGTTAGAATTTGGAGAAAATATTCGAGAATCTTTTGAAAATAATATTTTAGAAGAAAATAAAATATCAGCAACAAATATTAGAAATTCATCTAAACAATTTAGTCCATCAAATTTATTTGGAAATGAAGGATTTTGGATTACAGATAAAGGTGTAAATGAAGCTTCTTTATTAATAGATTTAGAAGAAGCAAAAACTTTTGATTCAATTGTATTAGAAGAAAATATTGAAATCGGTCAAAGAATAAATTTCTATGAAGTGTCTTATGAAAATGACGGTAAATGGGAATTGATTGAAAAGGGAATTACCATAGGTGCGAAAAGAATTCTAAGATTTAGAGAAGTTACTACTGATAAAATTAAAATTAGATTAAGAGCAGGTGAAGGAAAATCTATATCACTTATAAAATTAGGAGCATATAAATTAAGTGAAGGTTTTGAAATATAAAATTTAAATTAAAGATAGTTAGATATTTGGATAACCAAATATCTAACTATTTTATTTATTATATATTGTCTAATAAAATTATTGATTTAGTAGATTAGCTTTCTTTAATAAGTGTATGAATAGTGATAATATTACTGCCACAACTGATGAAAGAACCATACCGCTAAGGTGGATACTACCAAATTTAATTGAAAGACCAGATAAACCAGCGATAAATATTACTGATGTAAGTATTAAATTTACGCTATTTGAGTAGTCTACCTTTTGATCTACTAGTAGTCTAATTCCTGATGAACCAATCATTCCATATAATAGGAATGTTACACCACCAATTACATTTCCAGGTATGGATTGTATTAGTGCTGCAAGAGGTCCAATAAATGCCATTAAGATTGAAATTATTGCAGCTGCTCCGATTACTTGTACAGAATATACACCTGTGATTGCCATAACTCCTATATTTTCACCATATGTTGTTGTTGGTACACCACCAAGCATTCCTGAAAGAGCTGTAGAAAAGTTATCTGCAAATATTGAACGATGCAAACCAGGATCTTTAATTAGGTCTTTGTTTACAATATTTGAAGTTACAACTTGATGAGATATATGCTCAGATGTTATAACCAATAACACAGGAAGCATTGCAAAGACAGCTTCTAGAGAGAATTTTGGAAGCTGGAAATTTGGTATTGTAAATAGTTTAGCTTCAACAATTGGAGTAAAATCTACCATGTTAAAGAATATAGCTGTTATATAACCAACAACTATTGCTATTAATATTGGTATAGTTGATAAAAATTTCTTAAATGTAATTGATCCTATAATTGCAGTTAATAGAGTAACTAAAAATACTATCCAATCTTTTGCTTGGCTTGTTTCTGTCATTAGATTTGCGCCAATTGCTCCGCCTGTTACTGTGTTTCCTGCAAGTTCAAATCCTATAAGAGCTACAACGGCCCCCATAGCTGCAGGTGGTAATATTATATCTATCCAGGATGTTCCATATTTGAAAATGATAAGTGCTAGGATACATCCTAAAAGTCCAACTACAACAAAAGCACCTTGCGCATATGGGAATCCTTGAGATGCAATAATAGCAGTACCTGGTGCTAAAAATGCAAATGATGAACCCAAATAAGCAGGTGCTTTTTTCTTGGTTATAAATATAAATAATAAAGTGCCGATACCATTCATGAATAAAACAATTCCAGGATTAATTCCAAATAAAATAGGAACTAAAACCGATGCGCCAAACATAGCGAATGTGTGCTGTAGTGCCAATGGAATCAATAATTTTCCAGGAACTTTTTCTTCGATTTGGTATATCTTTTTCTTTTCCATAATTACCTCCAAAAAAACATATTTCATTAACTATAGAACAAAATTATATATTTGTCAAATATTTTTTACAAGAATTTTATAACGAGTTTTTATGACTGATGAAATGGACATTTGATAGTGAATTTATACATTGGAACATACAAATTCTATAAAAAAACCTGTGGTTAATTCCACAGGTTTTTTATAGTCTATTTAGTATATAAAACTACTGGACAATGGTCAGATCCCAATTGTTCCATATGAATACTTGCATCAAGTAATTTATCTTCAAAATCTTTGCTAACTACAAAGTAGTCAATTCTCCAGCCAACATTTCTATCTCTTGCCTTTGTGATATAACTCCACCAAGTGTACATATCTGGAATATCAGGATAGAAATATCTAAATGTATCTATAAAACCAGCATCTAAAAGTTCTTGGAATTTTGATCTTTCTTCATCGGTAAATCCGGCGTTTTTTCTATTTGATTGTGGATTTTTAAGATCTATTTCTTTATGAGCTACATTTAAATCTCCACATAAAATTACTGGTTTAGTTTTATTTAGTTCAATTAGATAATTTCTAAAATCATCTTCCCATTCTTGTCTATAATCTAATCTTAATAGACCTCTTTTTGAATTCGGAGTATAGCAAGTAACCAAGAAGAAATCATCATATTCAGCGGTTATAACTCGTCCTTCTTTGTCATGTTCTTCAATTCCAACTCCATAATTTACATTCAATGGTTCAGTTTTAGTAAAAATAGCTGTACCAGAATAACCTTTTTTCTCAGCGTAATTATAATATTCATAATAATTTTCTAAATCTAAAGTTAATTGTCCTTCAGATAGTTTTATTTCTTGTAAGCATATTATATCTGGATCTTCTTGATTTAGATAATCCATAAATCCTTTATTCATAACTGCTCTAAGACCATTAACATTCCATGAAATTATCTTCATTAATCCTCCAATTTACGTGTTTTTTCTTCTCTTAATTTGATAGCTTTTTTATAGATTTCTATATATTCAGAAGCTTGTTTGAAATTGTTATTTTCATTTGAGTAATTAAGAGTGCTTTCTTTCAATTGTAACATTTCTTCATTAGATAAACTAATAATTTTATTAAATAAATCTTTAAATTCTTCTTTAGTATCCCAATGATATCCATTTATGCCTGGGATAATCTGATCTTTATTAGGTTTATCAAGCTTAATTAGAGCAGGTAAACCAGATGCCATAGCTTCAAGCATTGAAATAGAGTGCATTTCAGATAGGGAAGCTGTTGTGTAGTAATCCATAGCATATAAATATTTTGGTATTTCAGTATTAGGTATTTTTCCTAAAAAAATTATTTTATCGTTGAAATTATTTTCATTTATGAAATCTATTAAATTTTCTTTTTCAGGGCCATCACCTGCGATAAATAAAACTGCTTTTTCTCTCGGAAAGTCGGTGTATATCCAGTTATTTATAAGTTCTGAGATATTTTTCTCTCCACCAATTCTTCCAACAAATATAAAAGCTTTACAATTGTCTTCTATTCCATATTTTTCTCTAAATGTTTTTCTAAATTCATCTTTTTGTTTACTTGGTAAAAATAAATCATTTTCAACTGAATTATTTACAACTACAACTTGTTTTCCAATTTTTTGTCTATCAATATAAATTTGAGCCTTTTTTGATGGACTTGTAACTATATCGGCTGTTTTTGAAAACTTCTTAAAGTATTCATCAGAAAGTTTTTTTGAAAAACTTTCAAAATATTTTAATCCTACATAGAATAGAAATCGATCATATTCACTATGTAATGTATAAACCATTGGAATATTATATTTTTTAGAATATTTTCTACCTGATTCTCCTATACCAAATTCGTTTTGTATATGTATAATATCAGGATTAAAATCAAGCAGTTTATTAATTTTTGAACTTTTTATAGGCATCGCAAGTCTATAATTATATATTTTTTTTAAGAGTATTCCTGGTATATAAATAATATTATCTTTAATTTTAATATCGTCTTGTTTTTCTGATCCTACTGTTACTACAAGAACTTCATGTCCTAATTTTTCATAAGTTCTTTTTAACATTTCAGTCTGGGTAGCCACACCATTTATAAATGGTGGATAAGTTTCTGTGAAAAATACGATTTTCATGATTAACTCCTTGAATAATATTTACAGCAAATAAAATTTATATTTTATTTTTTGTATAGATTAATTTTATTATTCTTAAATAATAGGATAGTTATTGTTTATTCTATCCAATCAAATATTATTATATCATAGATTTTTTATACCCAACAAAGGTAGATTTTGATACAATTGTATTGAAAAGATTTTATATATAAATAAAAAATGGTTTAACATGTTTAGGAGGTTGTATGAAAGAAATATTGAAATCTAACAATTTAGAGTTAATTGTTGATAGTGAAGGAGCGTATGTAGATTCGCTTAAATATAATGGTGTGGAGATATTATTTACAAAAAGTAATATTTTAGAAAATGAATCTATGAAAGTAAGAGGCGGTTCACATTTATGTTTTCCACATTTCGGACCTTCAGGAAAAGTTAATTTACCTCAACATGGATTTGCTAGACAAGAAAATTGGGAAATAGTAAATGTTAAAGAGAATGAAATATTATTAAAACTTGAAAATTCATACGAAGATTGGAAAGATGTAGTTGCAACTTTAGTTTATAAAATTGAAGATAATACATTTAGAAGCAATTTATTAGTTGAGAATAATGGATCTGAAGAAAAATATGTTTCTCCAGGATTTCACCCATATTTTGCATATGAAAATGCTGATGAAATAAAGATAAATGATAATGTATTTGAATTAAAAGAAGATTTAGTTAATTCATATTTTATGGATGAAGTAAAAACATTTGAAACTTCAAATTATAAAATAAATTTCGAAACATTCAATTTAGATAAATTTATTTTATGGACTTCTTTTTCTGATAAATTTCTTTGTGTAGAACCAAGTTTTAATTTTGCAGCACTTGAAAATGGAAATGAGCTTTATAAAATTGAAGGTGGAAAATCAATGGAATTTAATTATAAGATTGAAATTGAAATTAAATAATATTTTTAAAATAAAAAGTGTTGATATATATTTTGAACTGACCTCCTCAAAGTTGTTTTTTAGGTACAACTTTTTGGGGTCACCTTATATTATATATCAACACTTTATTAATTTATTTATTCACAATCATTTTTGCTAATTTATCAGCATTTCCAGCGCCTAAAGTTATTATAATATCTTCACTAGTAAGATGAGAATCTAGATATTCTACTATGGATTCAAAATCTCCGATATATTTAGCATTTCCACCATTTTCATTTATTTTTTGAACTAAATCACGAGAATGAATAGTATCATCAAATGGATCTCTTGCTGCATATATGTCTGCAATTATTGTTTCATCAGCATCAAAGAAAGATTTTGAAAAGTCATCAAGTAATAATTTTGTCCTTGAATATTGATGAGGTTCAAATACCGCTATAACTCTCTTCTTATATGAGTTTTTTATAGCGCTTAATGTAGATTTAATTTCAATTGGATGATGAGCATAATCTGTTATAACTAATGCATCATTTTTTCTTCCTATAGTTTCCATTCTTCTATGAAGAGTTTTATAGGTTTTTAAGCTTTCTTTAATAGTATCAATATCCATACCATTTTCATATGCTGCAATTATAGCAGCAACTGAATTTACTATATTGAATTTTCCTATTATTTGTAAATAAAAATTCACAACCTTACCATCTTTCATATGTAAATTGAATGAAGGATGAGAGTTTTCATCGTATTTAATATCTGATACATAATATGTTGCATTTTCATCATGAAGAGAAAAGGTAATTAACTCTCCTTTAACATGCTCAAATAATCTATGAGTATTTTTATCATCATAATTAATTATTGATTTTGAGTCGTCATCAAGATTTTTGATATAACCAATAAATGTCTCAACTATATGATTTAAATCCTTGTAATAATCTAAATGGTCTTCATCTATATTTAAGATGACAACAGTTGAAGGATAGTAGTTTAAGATGTTTCCTTTAAATTCACATGCTTCTGTAAGAAGTATTTCACTTGTACCTACTTTTACATTTCCTTTCATATCATCTAAAAGTCCACCTAATAGTATAGAAGCATCATCATCTGAATCTATCAAAATTTTAGCAATCATTGAAGTGGTAGTAGACTTTCCATGAGAGCCCGAAATTGCAATTGATTGTTTGTAATTTTTCATCAAAGCTCCAAGAAAAACGCCTCTTGACACAACATATTTTTCAGTGGATCTTGCTGCAATTAATTCCTCGTTATTTTCGGGTATTGCATCAGTATATACAAATAAATCTTGATCTGTAATATTTTCTTTCTTTTGACCAATATATACTTCAATTCCATTTTCTATTAAATGTTCTACATTTTCGGAAGTTTTATTGTCAGAACCAGTAATTTCAAAACCTTTTGATTTGAGTAGTAATGCAATGCCACTCATGCTGATTCCACCAATACCTAAAAAATGAATTTTTTTAATATTATCTTCTTTTAAATTTAAATTAAAATTAAACATCTTTTCCTCTCAAATGAATTCTCTAGACCTTATATAAGCTTAATAATTATAACATATGCAAATATAAAATAGAAATTATTTTACTATTTCACTATATATTGTATAATATATAAGGGAATTAGAAAAAACGAAAGAGGAGTCATGAATAAAGCTATTATAATGGCAGCTGGTGAAGGAACAAGAATGAAATCAAATATTTCAAAAGTTCTTCATAAAGTACTCAACAAAACTATACTTTCATATATCATAGATTCAGCAAAAGAATCAGGTATGAATGAAATAATAGTAATAGTTGGGAAAAATGAACAAGCTGTAAAAGAAGAATTCGGTGATAAATTAAAATTCGTAAAACAAGAAATTGGTGAAGGCATACCTTATGGAACAGGATATGCAGTTAAACTCACAGAAAATTACATAGAAGATAATGATAGTATATTAGTTTTAAATGGAGATATACCATTAATAACTGAGGAATCATTAAGAGAATTTGCAAAATACCATAATGAAAATCAAAATGATGCAACTGTATTAACGGCTGATTTTGAAGATCCTACAGGTTATGGAAGAGTAATCACAGACGAAAAAAATAATTTAATAAAAATTGTAGAGCATAGAGACTGCAACGAAGAAGAATTAAAAGTTAAAGAAATTAATTCTGGAATATATATATTCAATGGAAAAAAACTTAAAAATGCATTGAATAAATTAGATCAAAACAATGATCAAGGGGAATTATATATAACAGATGTATTTGGAATATTGAAAAATGAAAATTCAAAGATTTCAGCATTCAAAATTATCGATAATGAAGAAATCATGGGAATAAATGACAAAGTGCAATTATCTGAAGTTGAATCAGTAATGAGAAGAAGGATCAATGAAAAGTATATGCGCGATGGAGTTATTATTGAAAATCCTGATACTGTAACTATCCAAAAAGGTGTAAAAATAGGACGAGATACTGTAGTAGAACAAAACGTTAAAATATTAGGAAATGTCGAAATTGGGGAGAATTCTCTTATTGGTATGAATAGTCAAATTGTTGATTCAAAAATAGGAGATAATGTACAAATATATTCTTCATTTATTGAAGGAGCTATAGTTGAAAATAATGCAGATGTAGGTCCATTTGCAAGACTTAGAAAAAATTCACATCTTAAAGAAAAGGTCCACATAGGTAATTTTGTAGAAGTTAAAAACTCGGTAATAGGAAAAGGAACAAAATCAGGACATTTAACATATATTGGAGATGCTGATCTTGGAGAAAATATCAATGTGTCTTGTGGTGTAATATTTGCAAATTATGATGGGATAAACAAATTTAGATCAACGGTTGGAGATAATGCATTTATTGGATCTAATGTAAATATAATTTCACCTATAAATATTGCAGATAAGACTTTTTTAGCAGCGGGATCCACAATCACTAAAGATGTCGAAGAGGGACAATTAGCAGTAGAAAGAGCGCAACAAAATAATATAGACGGATACTATAATAAAAAATTCAAAAAATAATGGAGGAATCATGCTCAGTGCAGCCAATGAAGTAAAAGTATTTAGTGGTACATCTAATCTAAAATTAGCAAAAGAAATTTGTAAACATTTAGATATGGAGTTGGGAGAAATTTCAATCAGTCATTTTGCAGATGGAGAAATAGCTGTTAAAGTCAATGAAATAGTTAGGGGTAGAGATGTATTTTTAATACAGCCAACATCAAATCCTGTGAATGAATCATTAATGGAAGCTTTGATTATTATAGATGCTTTAAAAAGAGCTTCTGCAAATAAGATTAACTTGGTGATGCCATATTATGGATATGCAAGACAAGATCGTAAATCAAAAGGTAGAGAACCAATAACTGCAAAATTAGTAACAGACTTAATTGAGGTTGCTGGGGCAGATAGAGTAGTATCTGTAGACTTACATGCTGGACAAATTCAAGGATTTTTTGATATTCCTTTTGATCATTTGACAGCAAGACCAGTATTGGCTGAGTATTTTGAAAAATTAATTGAAAAAAGTGGGACAAATGAGTGGACTGTAGTTTCTCCAGATTTAGGTGGAGTTACTAGAGCAAGAAAATTAGCGGATGTATTGGGATTACCAATAGCTATTATAGAAAAATATAGACCAAATCCAAATGAATCTAAAGTTATGAATGTAATTGGTGGATTTGCAGGAAGACATTGTATAATTATTGATGATATCATCGATACTGCCGGTACAATAGTAAATGCTGCAGAAACTCTTATAAAAGAGGGAGCAAAAGATGTATATATTTCGGCTACACATGGAGTGCTTTCAGGACCAGCAGTTGAAAGAATTGAAAATTCTTCATCTGTATGCAAATGCGTAATTACAGATACAATTGAGCATCAAGATTTAGAAGGGAGAGATAAATTTGAAGTTTTATCTATGGCTCCTATGATAGCAGAAACCATAAAGAGCATTGTAAACTTTACATCTGTATCAGATATCATGAAGGAAAGAAAATAAATGTATTTAATAGTTGGACTAGGAAATCCAGGAAGAAAATATGAAAAAACTAGACATAATGTTGGTTTTGATGCTTTAGACATTATAGCTGCGAAATTAAATGCAGATATAAAAAAAGTAAAGTTTAAAGGAATCTATGGAGAAACTAGATATAAAGGCAACAAAATAATTTTATTAAAACCAGAGACATATATGAATGCCTCTGGTATTTCGCTTGCTGAATGTGCGAAATTTTATGGCGTAAAGCCAGAAAATATAATTGTGTTGGTAGATGATATTGATATACAATTTGGTAGTATTAGAATAAAAAGAAATGGTTCAGCAGGCACACATAATGGATTAAAATCCATTGTTCAACATTTAGGAACTAGTGAATTTCCAAGAGTTAAAATAGCTGTAAATCAAAAACCGTCATATATGGATTTAGCTGATTTTGTACTTTCAAAATTTACAGATAATGAAAGAAAAATAATTGAAAAAGAACTTGAACTAGCAAGTGATGCTGTACTTGAAATTATAGATAATAGTATTGAATCGGCAATGAATATATTTAATTCTCAAATGATTGGATAAAATATGAATATAAAATCAATAGATAATTTTATAAATCTATTAAATGATTACAATTCAATATATAGTTATGGAATTATAGATGAAGCAAAGGGTCATTTAATTTACTTAATAAATAGTAAATTAAAAAGACCTGTTTTTGTGTTGTCTGAAAATGACAAAAAAGCAAGAGATTTATATGAAAGTCTTGTAAATTCTGATATAGCTGTAGATTTACTTCCAGACATCGATTCAAATTATCAAATGCTTGAGGATTTAGATTATACAAATAGACACAATAGAATGAAGACGCTTATAGATTTGGCAAATAATATACCTAAAATCTATGTATCTTCGTCAAATGCAATAACAAGAAAAATAACTAATAAAGAAATATTTTTAGAGCAAAGATTTAAACTGGACTTAGATACTGAAATAGAATTGGAAGCTTTGATAAATAAATTGTCAAATCTTGGTTATCAAAGAAGAAATATAATTCAAGCAAAAGGAGAATTTTCTATTAGAGGAGATATTATAGATATATTTCAAGTTCATGAAGATAATCCAACAAGAATTGAGCTATTTGATATAAATGTTGATTCTATTCGTAAATTTGATATCAATACTCAAATGAGTTTAAATCAAATTGATGAAATATTTATTTATCCTTTGTATGAAAATAATATTGATAATAATATAGAAGATAAAATCAATCATATAAAAAATGATCTAGAATTTACAAAATCTAAATTTGATGAAGAAATTTATAAAAAAGCTTCAAATAAATATCAAAAGATGATTGAAAAATTAGAATATGAAAATAGTGTAGATAATATAGATTTACTAATACCATATTTAGAGAACAATTCATCTATAGTAGATTATTTACCAGAAAACACATTTGTTATATATGACGACTTAGCAAATATTACAAATACAATAAAAGGATTTGAAGCTTTTAGAGATGAAGATATACAATATAGAATAGAAAATGGAGAACTTTTAAAATCTCATCACGATATATTTTTAAGGTTTGATGAAATTATCGAAGATATAAATAGATTTCAAAAAGTAAATTTCTCTTCTTTATTAAAAACTATACCTAATTTTAAATCAGATGTACTTTATGAATTTAAAATACGAGAAAATCAATCATTTCATGGACAATTTGAAGATTTTATTTCTGATATTAATTTCAAATTAAGTCAAGGATATAAAGTTATTATATATGTACCAGAAATAAATGATGCAAATAATTTGATTTCACAATTAAATGAATATTCTATATTTTCTAAAATTTATAGAGATATTACTGAAGATATTGATAGTGTTGGAATTATCATTGATAGTTTAGAAAAAGGTTTTGAATTATTTGAAGATAAGATTAATATAATTTCTTATCAACAAATATTTAGAAAAGTTAAAAAGAAGAAAACAAAAACTGTTAAAAATAAAGATATTATAAACTATTCAGATTTGGTACGAGGTGATTTACTTGTTCATGATGAATATGGTATCGGTGAATTTATTGGAATAAAGAGCATTGAATTGAATGGATTTACTTCAGATTTTGTAGAACTTCATTTCAAAGGAGGAGATAAACTTTTTGTACCAACTCAAGATATGAGCATGATTTCCAAATTTATTGGAAATGGAGATAAAAGACCTCAGTTATCTAATTTAAATGGTACAGAATGGAAAAAATCTAAAGCCAAAGCTAAAAGAGCAATAGAAGAAATTGCAGAAGACTTGGTTAAACTTTATGCAAAAAGAAGTCAAATTGAAGGATTTAGATATTCATTAGACACTCCATGGCAAAAAGAATTTGAATATTCATTTGAATATCAAGAAACAGATGCACAACTTCGTGCTATTGAAGAAATAAAAAAAGATATGGAATCTGATAAAGTCATGGATAGACTTTTATGTGGCGATGTTGGTTATGGAAAGACAGAAGTTGCATTAAGAGCTGCATTTAAAGCAATTATGGATGGGAAACAAGTTGTAATGCTTGCCCCTACGACTATTTTAGTAAAGCAACATTTTGAAACTATGAAGTCTAGATTTAAGGATTTTCCTATAGATATAGATTATATTTCAAGATTTAAAACTGAAAATCAAAAGAAACAAACAATAGAAGGTCTAAAAAAAGGAAAAATAGACTTTGTAGTAGGTACACATGCATTACTTTCTGATAAAATAAGTTTTAAAAATTTAGGTCTTCTTATAGTCGATGAGGAGCAAAGATTTGGCGTAAAACATAAAGAGAAAATCAAAGAAATGAGTGAAAATATAGATGTACTCACATTGTCTGCAACGCCTATTCCTAGAACTCTTCAGATGTCTTTAACAGGAATAAGAGATATGTCACTTCTTGATGAACATCCGGAAAATAGACTTCCTGTAAATACCTTCGTTATGGAATATGATCCAATATATGTTAGAGAAGCCATATTGAGGGAAATGGCAAGAGGAGGTCAAGTATATTTTGTATATAATAGAGTCAATAAAATTAACTATATGTACAATAAACTACTTGAATTGGTTCCTGAAGCTAGTATAGCTATTTCACATGGTCAAATGTCTACAAGACAATTAGAAAATGTATTGGAAGATTTTACAAATAAGAAATATGATGTTTTACTTACGACAACAATTATTGAAACTGGTATGGATATACAAAATGTTAACACAATTATAATATATAATGCAGATATGATGGGTCTATCACAGTTATATCAATTAAAAGGAAGAATAGGTAGATCAAATAGAAATTCATTTGCGTATTTTACCTATCAATCAGGGAAAATAATGACGGAGATAGCAGAAAAAAGGCTTAAGGCCATAAAAGACTTTTCAGAGCTTGGTTCTGGTTATAAAGTAGCTATGAGAGATCTAGAGCTTAGGGGAGCTGGGAATCTTTTAGGAGAAAGCCAAAGTGGACATATTGAATCCATTGGATACGATTTATATGTAAGAATGCTAAAAGAAACAATTGACGAAATTAAAGGTGAAAGACCAAGAAAACCAATAATTCCTGTTAAAATTGACTTAAATCTAGATTTATTTATACCAGATGATTATATTATAGATGAAAATGAAAAAATCAATATTTACAAGAAAATATCATATATTGAAAATAAAGAAGATCATTATTCAATAATAGATGAATTAACTGATAGATTTGGAGATATTCCTATATCGGTTCAAAATATAATTGATATTGCATATATAAAATCTTTGATTATTGAAAATAATTTTGATAAATTAGAAGAGGTAAATGATGAAGTACATCTCTCATATAATAATCTGGACATATTTGATTTTGAAAAATTAAAAATACTTGCAAAAGAGTATAAAAATGATATAAGGTTTGATATGACAAATAATCCAACAATTATTATTGAAGTTGGAAAAGGATACAATTATAGACTAATCAATCTTTTAGAAATGATTAGCAAGATAAATAGAGGAGAAAAATAATGAAAAAAACTAGAATAATAAGTTTACTATTAGCTTTGTCACTTGTTTTAGTAGCGTGTGGAAATAATTCTAATGATGAGACAACTGATGAAAGTAATACCCCACGAGTTATAGACGAAACAAATGAAACAAATGAAAAAGAAAAAACAAAGGAAAAAGAATACACCAAAATAGAAGATTTAAGAAATAATAAGAAAACAATGGTTTCTATAAACGGAGAAGAAATCTCTCATAGAAGATTTTATGAATTTTACGATTTATATTCTTCAATAATGGGTATGGGACAAAATTTATCACAAGAAATAACTAATTTATTCATAGGTGATCAAATAATAAATAAAGAACTTAAAGAAGCGAATATTACTGTCTCAGATGAAGAAATAAAGACAGAGGTAGATAATTATATCAATAAATTAGGTGGTCAATCTGAATATTATAAATATTTAAGTGTATTAGGATCTACTGAAGAATTATTTAAAGAAAATATTGAAAACTCACTTAAGAGAGTTAAACATCAACAACATTTTAATGAAAAAACAAAATTAACTGATGATGAATTAAACGCTTATTACGAAGAAAATAAAGATTCAATTGATAATGTAATTGCAAAACATATATTAACTGAAGACGAAGAGACAGCTTTAAAAGCTATTGAAAGATTAAATAAAGGTGAAGATTTTAAAGATGTTGCAAACGAATTATCAATTGATAAGGCTGCAAATGCAAAAGGTGGAGAATTAGGAGCAGTAAGAAGATCTGGATATGATGCTGACTTTGTAAAAGCTGCATTTGAACTAGAAGAAAATAAAGTATCTTCTCCAATAAAAACAAAATTTGGATACCATGTAATATTAGTAACAAAAAATAATGTAGGACTTGAAAAGAATCTTGAAGAAATTCAAAATGCATTAAAAAAACAAAAATATCAAAAAGATTTACAAGAAAAAGTTCAATCTAGTGATATTAAATTCTATAACTTTGATGGAAGTGAAATAAAGTAAGAAATACAATCTTAAAATACACCAGAAACAAAGTTAGAAATTAGCAAATAATAAAAGTATTATAAAAATATAATAAATATGTAAAAAATAACATGTAAAAGTATGATAAATGCTTGAAATATGGCTTATATATGTTATAATGAAAATACAGTTAATTAAACTGAATATTTAGGAGGAATTTATGAACAAATCAGATTTAGTAGCACAAATTGCTGCAAAAAGTGGATTAACAAAAGTTGATTCAACAAAAGCTTTAGAAGCATTATTAGATTCTGTAAAAGAAGCTTTAGTTAGTGGGGATAAAGTACAATTAGTTGGATTTGGTACATTTGAAGTAAGAGAAAGAAAAGCAAGAGAAGGTAGAAATCCTAGAAATCCTGAAGAAGTTATTCATATACCTGCTTCAAAAGCTCCAGTATTCAAAGCTGGTAAAACATTAAAAGAAGCTGTTAATAAATAATAGCATATTTCCGCGGTTAAGATTTGTTCTTAGCCGTTTTTTTATTTTAGAATTTTTATTATTTGCTACAGGGATATAATATATTTTACATTATTCCTATAGGGGTATAATATAGATGATAGATTAAATATAATATTTAAAAGGTATTAGGTTGTGAAATGAAGAAAGTATCAAATTTTATAATAAAACATTATAAATTAATATTAATTGTATTTACATTGCTTACTGTAATAAGTGGGGTTATGACATTTGGAGTTAAAATAAATTATTCCATACAAGGATATTTACCAGACGACTCAGAGACTATACTTGCATTAGATAAAATGAAATCGGAGTTTAAAGAACCACTTCCAAATCTCAGAGTTGTTTTAAAAGGGAAATCTGTATCTGAAGTATTAGAGTATAAAGATAAACTTGAAGAACTAGATGATGTAAAACTAGTACTTTGGATAGATACTATGGAAAACCCTTATATGCCAGTAGAGCTTATAGATGAAAATCTTAAAAATATGTATTACAAGGATGGTAATGCACTACTAGATGTTGCAGTGGTGTCATCAAATTCAAAAACATCATTAGATAAAATCAAATCAATATTGCCAGAAGAAACAGCATATGGGGGATCTCTAGTTGAAGAAGTAGCAGCCCAAAACTCGGTTACAAGTGAAGTTGCTCAAATAACAATTTTTGCTGTTCCAGCAGCTTTATTGATATTAACTTTATCAGTGAGTTCATGGATTGAACCATTATTACTTCTTGTCTCAATAGCTGTAGCCGTGATATTAAATATGGGGACAAATATATTACTTTCAGAAGTTTCATTTATTACACAAGCGATTACGGCTATATTACAATTAGCGGTTTCAATGGACTATGCAATATTTCTAATGCATGAATTCCAACACCAAAAAACATTAGTTGAAGACGAAGATGAAGCACTCAAGAGAGCTATCAAAATTTCAGCGTCTGCAATAGTTTCATCTGCTCTTACAACAATATTTGGATTCTTAGTATTGATATTTATGAGATTTGGATTAGGAAAAGACCTTGGTTTAGTATTAGCAAAGGGTATAGTTTTCAGTTTAATTTCAGTAATATTATTCTTACCTGCATTGATTAAATTGTCAATGAAAGTGATAAACAAGACAAAACATAAAGATTTTTTACCAAATTTCAAACCAGTTTCTAAGTTTATTGTTAAATATAGAAATTTAATATTGGTAATTTTATTAATAGTTCCAATTGCATTTATAGGTCAATCTAGAAATGCTTTTACTTATGGTATGGGGCAATATCAAGAAGGAACAAAAGAAAGCATTGATGAAGAATTTATTCAAGAAACATTTGGGCAAAATATTCAAGTTGTATTACTTGTACCAAGAGGAAATTTAGTAAAAGAAAATAATTTAATAAATGAATTGAAAAAAAGTCCGTATATAACTTATGTTCAGTCATATACGGAACAAGTAGGTAAGGAATTACCTACAGAAGTTACACCATCATATGCTATCAGTTCACTTTTAAGTGAGAATTATTCAAGAATAATTTTAAACACAAATACAAAGACTGAGGGAGAGGTAACTTTCGAGTTTGTAAATAACTTAAAAGATACTGTTTCAAAATATTATACAGATTATGAAATTTTAGGTGAATCTGTTTCAATGGAAGAAATGTCAAAAATTATTCAAAAAGACAATAGAGTAGTTAATATATTGGCGATAGTTTCAATTGCTCTTGTAATACTATTTAACTTTAAATCATTATTATTACCATTGATTTTAGTATTTACAATAGAGGCGTCTATTTGGATAAATCTATCAATTCCATATTTCACAAACACGAACTTAAGTTTTATAGGTTATCTAGTTATTTCTTCTATACAACTTGGTGCTACTGTTGACTATGCAATACTATATACAAATAATTATCTAGAGTTTAGAAAAAAAATGGGCAAGAAAGAAGCCCTAATTGAAACTGGAGCAAAAGTATATGGATCATTGATGGCTCCAGCTTTAATACTTACAGTTGCAGGGATATTACTTTCAATAATATCTTCTATAACTTTAGTATCCGAACTTGGTACGGTGCTTGGTAGAGGAGCATTCTTATCCTTCTTACTTGTAGTTGTTTTATTACCAGAACTATTATATATATTTGATAATTTAATTGAGAAAACAATGTATAAACCAGATTTTAAAAAGGAGTAAAGATATGAAAACAAAAAAAATAATATCAAAAGCATTTTCATTGGTATTAGCTTTTATTTTCTTCTTTTCATTTCCATTAAATGTATTTGCTAAAAATACTAATAAAGAAGAAATAGTCTATATATCAACAGATTTAGATGGTTCTATAAAAGGAACTTATGTTGTAAATTCATTTGACTTAGATAAAGACACTTCTATTTTAGATTATGGTAAATACGATAGTGTAACGAATTTAACAAATGAAAATGAAATAAAAGTGAAAAATGATGAAATAGCAGTAGATGGAAATAAAGGAAAATTCTTTTATCAAGGAGATAATCCAGGTAAAGAATTACCTTGGATAATAGATATAAAATACTATAACGAAGGTAAAGAGTTAAATGCGAATGAGATTGCTGGTAAAGAAGGAAAAATCGAGATAAAAGGACATATTTATCCTAACAAAAAAGCTAATCCCATTTACTCAGAATACTATTTAGGACAATTATCTATGAATATTGATTCTAAAAAAGCTGTAGTAACTGAATCTGAAGGGGCAACACTTGCATATCAAGGAAGTATTCAAATACTTAATTATACTGTTTTACCAAAGAAAGAATTAAAGTTTAATATAGTAACAAATGCTACAAGCTTTGAAATGCAGCCATTTTCATTTTCAGCAATTCCATTTAATATGGATTTTGATTTACCAGATATGGGAAAATTCACAGGTGAAATATCTCAGTTAGAAAATGCGATAGCTATGCTTGGTGATGGTACAACTAGATTAAATCAAGGAGTATTTTCACTTAAAGATAATGCTAATCTTCTATTCGATTCTTTAGGAAGTATAAATAGTGGAATTCGTCAATTTGCTGATGGACAAAGAGAATTAGCAGATGGTTCAAAACAATTTGAAAACGGATTAAAACAATATTCAGTAGGAATAGATAAATTAACTAGTGAATTATCACAATTATCAGGCGGAATGAATGATTTAAAATCAGGATTAAATCAGCTTAAAAATGGTAATGATGAGTTAAAAGATGGAATGATTGAATATACAAAAGGTATTGAAGAATATACCGATGGTGTATCACAAATATATGAAGGTCATTTACAATTTACTGATGGTATAAAAAAGATGGTTTCAGAATCTAAGCAATTAGTTGATGGAGGAAATCAATTAGTAGACGGTTCAAAACAAATATTGGAAGGACTATCAATAATTGATAAAATTGATTTATCAGAAAAAATCACACTTGAAGACTTGAAAAAACTAGAACCAATAGTGGACCAAATTGTAAAATTCTGGGACGATGTAAAAAAAGAAATAGAAGAATTAACATCAGAAGATGTATTAGTTGCTTTGACTACTGCAAAAGGAATATTGGAAAACAGTATATTAAATATTGAAAAAATACAAAAAGATTTAGATATAGACAATATACTATCAAATATAGGAATACAAGATCCTGAAAATCCAGACGTAGTTAAAATAATTGAGTATATTAAAAAAGTAAATGAGAACTTAACACAAGTAAAACAAGAACTAGATAGAGTTCTTAAATTTATAGAACTTTATACAAATAATGAAGAAAATTTAGAAAAATTAGTAGAATATATCGAACAATATAATAAAGAGATAAATGAAAAATTAAAACCATTGAAAGATGCGTTGGATAACTATAATCCAGAAGATGCATATAATGCAATAATTAAAATATCAAATTTTGGAAAACAATATGAACAATTCCATAATGGGTTAATTCAATATACAAATGGTACTAAAGAATTAGTCAATGGAATAAATAATCAATTACTTCCAGGAAGTGAAAAGTTTGATCAAGGTCTTGGAGCCTTATCTAAGAATGGTTCAACTATTGTCAATGGCGGTAATAGAATTTCAGATGGTATGATTGAAGTTTCAAAAGGACTAAGTTTAATAGTTTCTAAATTAGACTTCGGCGGAGATATGTCCCAAGTATCAAAATTGAAATCTGGGATGGATGCTCTAGTTGGAAATTATTCTAAAATATCAAATGGACAATTAGAACTTGCAAATGGAGCAGATGCACTTGCAGATGGTCTAAGTGAATATCGTAATGGTTTTGGAATGTTTAGTAATGGAGTAGGACAATTTGCAGATGGTGTAGATGAATTATCACAAGGTGCAAATACTCTTAAAAACGAAACTCAAGGCATGACAAAATTGATGGAAGAACAAATTGACGAAGCTATGAGTGCTTTCAAAAAAGAAGGTTTCAAACTTGAAAGTTTTGTAAGTGAAAAGAATACAAATATACAATTGGTACAATTTGTATATATTTCAGACTCTATAACAGTTGTAAAAGAAGATGAAGCACCAATAGAAACAGAAGAACTTACATTCTGGCAAAAACTTTGGGATATAATTACTTTCTGGGATTAAAAATATTTCAGTATTTTATATACTAATATATAAAACACCTATAATTTGACCTGAACCCCAAAATCCGGAATACGGATGGAAGGTTTCAGGTTATTTCTAACATAGATTATAGGTGTTTTTTATTCATTAATTATATTAGAGTTGAAAATACTTGTATAGTATAATCAAATATATATATTATTGATTTAGATGATACATAGAATCAAATGAAAGGGAGTTTTATGGACAGAGATATCTTACATATTGACATGAATAATTGTTTTGCTTCAATAGAGATAAAATTAAATCCGAGTCTAAAGGGGCTTCCTATTGTTGTGTCAAGATCTGATGGAGAAAATAGCGGAATAGTGCTTGCAAAATCACAAGAAGCTAAGAAATTTGGTATAAAGACTGCAGAAACCATTTGGCAAGCTAGAAAAAAATGTAAAGATATTGTGATTGTACCACCTCATTATGATGAATATAAGAAGCATTCAATTTGGGCTAGAGAAATATATTATTCATATACAAATCAGGTTGAACCATTTGGATTAGATGAAGCATGGCTTGATGTTACTGGTTCAAAAAGATTATTTGGGACATCTGAAGATATAGCTCATGAATTAAGAAATAAAATAAAAAACGAACTAGGAATTACAGTAAGTGTTGGCGTTAGCTTTAATAAAATATTTGCAAAACTTGGTTCTGATATGAAAAAGCCGGATGCAGTCACTGTAATTAATAAAGAAAACTTTAAGGATAAAGTATGGCCATTAAATGTTGATGCAATGATTGGTATAGGCGAATCTACAAGAAAAAAATTAAATGAAAATGGAATATTTACACTTGGTGATCTTGCAAAATCTAATAAAGAAAATATTGAAAAATTAATTGGGGTATCTGGAGAAAAGATTTGGATACAGGCAAATGGTCTTGATGATACTCCAGTGAGAGATTTCTATACTAGAGAAGATATAAAATCTATAGGTCATGGAAATACTTTTTCGAAAAATCTTGAAACTTTTGAAGAGGTTAGAAATGAATTTCAAAAAATTGCCATTGTGATAGGAGATAGACTTATAGAAAATAATCTTGAAGCTATGGGCATTCAAATAAGGGTAAGAGATAATCAAATGAAGACGCATAGTTTTCAAGAAACTTTAAAATATTCTACTTTTTCTTCTATAGTTATCAGAGATAAAGCTATTAAATTATTTAATAATTATAAATGGATTAATCCAATAAGGTTTTTAGAAATAAGAGCAATAAATCTTACAAAAGAATCAAATATACAAACTAATTTATTTGAGACATTTGATGATGCGATTAAAAAATCAAAAGTTGATAAAGCTATTTTTGATATTAAAAGTCAATTTGGAGAAATAATTACATTTGGTTCGCTTAAGAACAAAAACGATATAGAAGAAGATAAAGATATTGACAATTAAAATAGTTTTTAAAACGAATATCTATGAAAAATAAAAGATGAGATTTAAATTATTCATTTAAAATCTCATCTAAAAACATAGATTTTTTAGTTTTCCTCATATATAAATATGATGGATAATAGATATTTAAGGATTTTTTTGCACGAGTAATTGCAACATAAAAAAGTCTTCTTTCCTCTTCTAAAATATTTAATTCTTCTTTTTGCGATGAAGAATATGCTGAAGGAAATTCATTTTCAATCATATCTATGATATATACATTATCAAATTCAAGACCTTTAGCTCCATGAATAGTTGATAAGGTTAAATTTGAACTTTCCATAGAATGTGATTTTTGTAGTGATATTAAATCGACTACCTTATCTTCAAATTCCTTAACAGTTTTTATTCCCTTTGAAATATTTAGTAAAGTATCTATTATTCTATCAAAGGAAATCATAGACATTGAATTTCGTCTTGCAAGTTCTTCTAAATAAACATAATAATTCATTGAAAAAATAATATAGTTTATTGCTTTATCAAAATCCATATCAGAAATTTTATCTAGATGAAAAGATAAATCATATATTTTATCAATAAAAAATGAATTTAGTCCATCTACTTGTAAAAGACGTTTAATTATACTTTCTTCACTAGGCATTATTTTAATTTGATTTACGAAATCTCTTCTAAGAAAAAGATTGAATTTGTAATATATCCTTTCAAATAATGAAATATCATGTTGGTCTTTAGAAAAATTTATAGTGTCTTTCAAATCCGTAATTATTTGATTTGAGTAGAAAGCTAATTTTCCATCCTTTATATAGAAGTCAGTATCTTTTGGAATTTGATTGATGATATTTATTGAAGAAATATTATTTCTATAAAGAATTGCACAATTTTCACCATTTTTAATATCTTCAAGTGCACTGTCAATCACATGTTGAGCTTGTGTATAAGTTGTTTTGGTTTTATTTAGATTTATAATATTTCCTTTTTCCTTAGTGGCATTAATAGATTTTACATATCTCTTTTTATTATTTCTAATTAATTTATTTGATATTTGAGCGATATTTTCAGTAAATCTATAATTATCTTCCATGAAGTAAATTTTAGCATCAGGATATACATTTTTGAAATCTAGTAATTGGCTAGAAGAAGCTCCTCTAAATCCATATATTGATTGATCATCATCTGCTACTATAAATAAATTATTTTTAGGTTGTGCAATTAGAGATATTATCTTTAGTTGAACATATGATGTATCTTGACCTTCATCAATCTGTATATAGTCAAATTTGTTCTGAATATATTCCAATGCTTTCTTATTATTTTGCAATATTTTCAAAGATTCTAAAAGCATATCATCAAAATCTATTAATCCATTAGATTTTTTGAAACTTTCATATTCATTAAATATCTCAACAAATCCACTAAAAGCTCCTTGATACATTTTTTTATAGTCTTCATAATTCATCAAGGTGTTTTTCAAAAATCCAGAAACTCTAAAAAATGCTTCCAAATTTTCATCTGTAATTTTTCTTTTTTTACGTCTTAGATATATTTGACTTACAATACTATATTTATTAAATTCCTTCGACGACTCTATTAAATTAATTTTATGTGGAGAAAAATATCGTAAAATTCCATATGAAAATGAGTGTATAGTAGAAAATTTAGGTCCAATTTGATTATATTTTTCGTAATATCTATTTTCCATATCAAGAGCTTGAGATTTTGAAAATGTCATTGCCAATATTCGATTGGGATCGACACCATTCTCTATAAGCTTGTTAATCCTTGCGAGTAATACTGTTGTTTTACCCGAACCGGGAACAGCAAGTACAAGACAAGGACCTTCCATATGATTTATAGCTTCTATTTGTGATTTTGAATAATTCATTTTAACTCCTTATATAGATTATATACCAATAAAAATATTTTTTTAAAATGCTTGAATTTAACACAAAAAATCATTAATAAAATGTAACAATGTTGGCAGTATAAATTCTCCGTATTCTGATAGACTATATATAACAAACTGGCTATATCTAGGATATAGTCATCAGGCATCAAAATGCGTGAGGGGAAATTATATGAGAAATGATAAAAAAGACTCTAGAATTCCTAAGTATTTTCACTCTGATGGAAATGGTATACATCTTGAAGTGGGTAAAAAATATTTACTAATGAGTGGAAATATAAAAAAGGAGATATTTGTAATAAAGGAATATAGGCATTTTTATTTTGTACGAGTAAATAAGAAGTATAATGAAAATATAAGCAAATATCAAGAAGATTTTAAATTTCACATTATCAAAGATGTATAATATATTAAAAGAAAAATTTAAATCTTTGATAATTTGAAACTTTGTTTATAAAAACTTCTTACTTAAAATAAGTATGTAAAAAAATGTTAAAAAAGGCTTTAAGAATTAAATAAGATGCAAAAAAATAAAGAAGAATATTTAAGTAAAAAAAGAGCCTTGGAATTATGGTACAAAAATATATTAAATAATATAGAATTTGGGACAATAAAGGGACTAATAGAAATTCATAAATATTTATTTCAAGATGTCTTTGAATTTGCAGGAAAAATAAGAGATAAAAATATTTCTAAAGGATATTTTAGATTTGCTCATGTTATGTATTTAGAATCAAATTTAGAAATAATAGAAAATATGTAGAAATGAATATAGCACACCCATTTTTAGAAGGAAATGGAAGATCCATAAGAATTTGGTTAGATTTAATACTTAGAAAAAATTTAAGTTTATGTGTAGATTGGTCGTTAGTAGATAAACAAGATTACTTAAATGCTATGGAAAGATCCCCAGTCAATGACTTAGAAATTAAACATCTTCTAAAATCATCTTTAACAAAAGATATAGATAATAGACAAGTATATATTAATGGAATACAACAATCATATATATATGAAAATCTATGTGATTATGATATAAATAATCTAAGTAATAATATATATTAAGAACTTTATAATAATTTTATTTCAAAATTAACAGAAGTTATTTAAATTCAGAAGAGTTGAATTGGAAATTAATAACTAGGAGATAACAATGCAAAGAAGAAAATTAAATCAAGAAAATAAAGATAACAAAAAGAAATTATTTATCCTATTAGGAGTTTTAGCTTTATTAGTTGTAGTAGGATCAGTAATAGCAATAAAAAATAGAAACAATAAACAAATAGAAGAAACACCAAAAGAAACAGTTTTAGAAACTGTAAAAGAAAGTGAAAAAGAAACAACAAAAGAATCTTCTAAGAAAGAAGATAAAAAAGAAGATAAGAAAGAAAAAAAAGTTACCCAAAAGAAAAATGACAATAAGAAAGTCAAAGAAGAAGTAAAGGAAGATGGAACAGTAGTAATAGAATCAGAAGATGAAAAAGGAAATAAGATAGTAATTAAAATAAAAGACAATAAAGTAGAAAAAACAGTTACAGACAAAAGTGGTAAAACTAAGACAGAAAGATCAAATATAAATGACAAAGAAAATTCAAAATTAAAAACAAAAGTAAAAGAAGTAGTTAGGGAAAAAGAAACTCAAAAAGAGAAATCTGTTGCAAGTAAACCATCAAAATCAAAACAAAATACAAAGACAGAAAAGCCAAAAGAAACAAAGAAAGAAGTAGTTAGAACAACTGAAACACAGTCAATATCATTTAATACAATAGATAATTATGCTTATACTGGTGGAAAATCAAGAGTATATCGAGAAGGAAGAAGTGGAGTAAGAACAATTGTAAAAGAAGATGGCAAAGTAGTATCAAATACAATTACAACACAACCACAAGATAAGATAATAGAAAGATATGTAAAAGTACAAAGTGCAGAATATAAGACAATAGAAAAAGAAGTAGATGATTTAGATAGACCTATTTATAATGAATATGGTAGAGCAAGATGGTTTGTATATAATAGTTTAACTGGAGAAACAAAATACTTTTATTCAGCAAAAGAAGCTAGTGATTACATGACTGATAATGAAATCTTAGGAAACTGGGGTACGGCAGAAGATGAAATAGTTGTAACAGATGAAATTGTAGGATATGAAACTAAAATAGTAAAAGAAGAAGTAAAAGTTCAAGATGAAGTATGGGAATGGAAACATTAATAAATTTTAGAAGATAACTAGGGAGATGGTATGAAACTAATAAATAAAATTTTTGCTATAATTTTTATTTCATCAACACTTATGCTTATGACTACAGTTATAGGTATGGCATTACGTATAATTATATGTGAAGCAATAAACTCTAGAGTAGACATAGATTTTCTTTTGTCAATGAAAGATTTTATTCTAACTTCTATTGTGGTTTCGCTTATATCATTACTTATATATTCTATAACCAAAATTACTGAATTGTGGCAGGAAATATAAAAACACTAATAAATAACTTTTGTTCAAAATAAACAGAAGTTATTTTTTTTATTGAAAAATAATTGAAAATATATAAATTTGAAGAAGTTTTAAGGATTGATATAATAAAATCAAAAAGGATTTTATTATGAAAAAAATAGAAAAACAAATACTTAGTTTAGATGAAAGAATAAAAAATATAGAAAATTCTTCTGCAAGTTTGGAAAAAGAAACAAAGAAAGGAAATAATAAATTGATAACAGATTTTTTATTAAAGGCATTTCTTCCTATACTTTCTATTATTATATCAATATTTGCAATTTTTTTAACTGAAAATAATAATAAAAGAAATTTAGAATATATAAAAACTAATACTGAATTGTCAGAGAAAAATTTTGAAATAAATAATAATACATACAAAGAAAATAGAAACCCAGTTCTTGATATAAAAACTAAAATTTCTATACAAAAAAAAGAAAATGAAGCAATTCCAACAGGAAATAGTTCTATTACAATAATTAATAGGAATAATTTAGAAAATATATATTTAATTTTACCAAGTAATTATGTAATACCGATAAATGTAAATAATAAAGAAGAAATCACATTAGATGAAGTAATAAAAAATTCAAATGTAAATGAAAAAGAATTTATTGTTAAACACAAAGAATATTATTATAAATATGCTTTTATACTTTCAAAAAGCATTTTTGAAGATGTTGATATATATTTATTTTATTCAAAATCAAATTCTATAAAGGATAAAAATGATATAGCAGAAATTGGAGTAAATTTTTTATCGGAAGAAGAAATGTATATGCTAGAAAATTATGATAAAGATAATCCTGAAAGAGAAGGCGAAAGAAAAATAGCGAAACAATTCAAAGAAATAGTTAGATGGTATAAAGATAATTCGATAAATTAAATTCAACTACTAAATGATTAAAATAACTTTAGTTCAAAATGAACAGAAGTTATTTTTTTATGTAATTGATATAATATTTTCAAAAAGGAGAATATTATGTCAAAAAATAAAAGAATCAAAGAAGAAAATTTAATAGAATTACAAACAAAATATTACAAAGAAAGTTTAGATAAAATGAAAGGAGTAAAAGTAGTGAAAGATCCAACTTTTTATATTAGTATTTTAGCAGTACTTATATCTTTGGTTTCATTTTTTGTAAGCTATACCTATGCAAAAAAAGAGTATGAATACAAAATAGATCCAGAATATGATTTTTATGAAAAAATAAGTATTGAAGATGAAGAAATAAAGATAAAAGACTTTAGGATAGAAATATCAAAAGAAAATAATTTAGAAAACATATATATATTAAATTCAAATGGGAAAATAGAAAAAAAAGATTTTAATAAAGGATATATAGATTTAGAAATAAATGATTATTACAAAGTAGAATTTGAAAATACCAAGCAAATATATAGATATGTATTTATGATAACTGAAAGCATAGATGAAGAGTTAGAAATACTTTTAGTTTGTTCAAATGTAGATTCAAAAACCAATGAAACTAATACTTTTATAAAAAATTATTTAGAACTATATGAATTTAGAAATGAAGAAATAGGTAAGGTAATATTTAATCAATATAATGACTTAAAAAACTACATTAAAGAATACAAATTAAATTAAAAAATAATAAAAATAATAAGAAGTCACTAAAAAGAAGGTAAATACCTTCTTTTTTTATTTTTAAAAGGAGTGGAAAATGAATGAATTAAAAATGATATTCAATGAAATTTCATTTGATCCTTAAATACTTAAATTTTAATAATTAAATCAAATGGAATAAAAAATATATAAATTAAAGGAGAAAATATGTTAAACAAAGGTAAAAGAATATTAAGTCTAATTTTAGCTGTACTAATGATAATTTCAGGAATAAATATAAGTATACCATCTAAAAAGGTAGAAGCAATTGGCGATACAGTTACAATATATAGAAAAGCAAATAAAAAATCAGAATCACCTGTATTTTTAGCAAAAGATGATTGGTTTGCAATGTGTGTAGATGCACTTGTACCATC
>JAEZZN010000084.1 GCA_023418535.1 Bacillota bacterium
AGATCAGGATATATTTATCACGGCAAAGTAAAAGAACTAGCAGAATCAGCAAGAGAAGCTGGTTTGAAATTCTAGTCGGGAGGAATAATGGCAAGAGATAGAAGAAACACATCAGAATTTGAAGAAAGAGTAGTTGACATCTCTAGAGTTACTAAAGTAGCTAAGGGTGGTAGAACTATGAGATTTTCAGCGCTAGTTGTAGTTGGAAACAAAAAAGGAACTATTGGAGTTGGTATAGGTAAAGCTAACGAAGTTCCAGAAGCTATCAGAAAAGGCGTGGAAGATGCAAAGAAAAATGCAGTAGAAATAGATATAGTAAATGGTACTATTCCTCACGAAATCTACGGAAGACACGGAGCAGGTGTTGTATTTATGAAACCTGCTGCAGAAGGGGTTGGTATTATCGCTGGTGGTCCAGTGCGTGCCGTTTGTGAATTAGCTGGTATCCAAAACATCCGTGCTAAATCTTTAGGTTCATCAAACTCAAAGAGTATGGTAAACGCTACACTTCAAGGATTAAAAGATGTTAAAACAGCTGAAGAAATCGCAAGACTTCGTGGTAAAAGTGTTGAAGAAATACTAAACTAGGAGGCTAGCATGTCAAAATTAGAAATTAAACTAGTAAAAAGCCCAATCGGAAGATTGGAAAAACATCAAAAAACTGTAGAAGCACTTGGACTAAAAAAAGTTGGACAAACTGTTGTTAAAGACTCAAATCCAGCTATTTTAGGAATGGTAAGAGCAATTGATTTTATGGTTGAAGTAAAAGAAGTTGAATAGGAGGTGCACAATGAAATTACATGATTTAAGACCTGCACCAGGCGGTGAAGTTAAAAAGAAAAAAAGAATTGGTCGTGGACACGGTTCAGGATGGGGTAAAACATCTGCTCGTGGTCAAAAAGGTCAAAAGGCTAGATCAGGTGGTGGAGTAAGACCAGGATTTGAAGGTGGTCAAATGCCTCTATTCCAAAGATTACCTAAGAGAGGTTTCACTAATAACTTCAGTAAAGTTTATGGTGAAGTAAACCTAACTCAATTAAATAGATTTGAAGAAGGTACAGAAATAACACCAGAATTATTATTTGAAACTGGATTAGTGAAGAAATCTAAAGCTAAAGACGGTATCAAAATTTTAGGAACTGGTGAATTAGACAAGAAATTAATAGTAAAAGCTCAAAAGTTTTCTAAATCAGCAGAAGAGAAGATTAATTCTCTAGGAGGAAGGGCAGAGGTGATCTAAGATGCTAAAAACATTCGCTAATGCTTGGAAGATAGAAGATTTAAGAAAGAAAATGATTTTCACTCTTTTAATGGTAGTAGTATTTAGATTTGGTAATATATTACCTCTACCATTTGTTAATAAAGAGATAGTAAATCAAATATATAATGGGACTGCAGGTTCAATTTTAGGATTAGTTAACCAAATTACTGGTGGTGGTTTATCATCCCTTTCAGTGTTTGCACTAGGGGTTGGACCATATATTACATCATCAATAGTGGTTCAATTATTAACATTTGCAATTCCTTCATTAGAAGAATTATCTAAACAAGGTGAAGCTGGAAGAAAGAAAATACAAAAGATTACTAAATATGTAGCTTTAGTATTAGCTATACTTCAAGCTTACGGTATAGTTGTGGGTATATTCAATTTAGCTATCGCTAATGGTGAAGGATTTTTACCAAAATTAGTGGTAATAGTTTCATTAGTAGCTGGGTCTCAATTCATAGTATGGATTGGTGAATTAATAACTGAACATGGAATCGGTAATGGTGTATCAATGATTATTTTCTTAGGAATTATATCAAGTATTCCTGATGTTGTAATCGGATGGTTCCAAGGAATTACACAAGGTGTTGTTGGTTATGAATGGTGGAAATTTGTAATACTATTATTGATCACAATAATTTCTGTAATTTTCGTAGTGTTATTGACAGAAGGTGAAAGAAGAGTACCAGTTCAATACGCAAAAAGAGTTGTTGGAAGAAAAATGTATGGTGGTTCATCTACACATATTCCAATAAAAGTTAACATGAGTGGTGTTATGCCTGTTATCTTTGCATCAGCAATACTAGCATTACCTCAAACTCTTGCGTTAATTTTTGGCGGTGGACTTAGAACCTTTGTAGAAAAATGGTTCATTCCTACAGGAACATTAGGAACAATTGTATTTATTATAATTCAATTTGCGATGGTAATTTTATTTGCATATTTTTATAACTCAATTCAATTTAGTCCTTATGAATATTCTAAAAATTTACAACAAAATGGTGGTTTCATTCCAGGTATTAGACCAGGAAAACCAACAACTGACTATTTAGGGAATGTAGTAAGTAGAATAACATTAATCGGTGCTATAGGATTAGGTATTATAGCATCAGCACCAAGACTAATAAGTCATTTTATGAATGCACATTTAGCACTTGGTGGAACATCAATCATCATTGTAGTTGGTGTAATAGTTGAAACACAAAAACAACTAGAAGCAATGATGCAAATGAGACATTATAAAGGTTTCTTAAATAAATAATAAGGAGTAATACATGATATTAATATTATTAGGCCCTCCTGGAGCTGGTAAAGGCTCTCAAGCATCAAAAATTATTAAAGAATTTGGAGTAACTCATATTTCAACTGGAGATATTTTTAGAAAAAATATTAAAGAAGGTACTGAGTTAGGTCAAAAAGTTAAAAAAATTATAGAAGCAGGGTCATTAGTATCCGATGATCTTACAAATGAACTTGTATTTGATAGATTAGCTAAAGAAAATTCAGAATCTGGATTTATGCTAGACGGATATCCAAGAAATATTAATCAAGCGGAAGCTTTAGATTCATGGTTAAAAGAACATGATAAAGAAATTACGAAAGTTATTTATATAGAAGCATCCAATGAAACTTTAATAGGAAGAATATCTGGAAGAAGGGTATGTAAGAACTGTGGTGCAACATATCATATCAAAAACCATCCTCCAAAAGTTGATGGGATATGTGATGTTTGCGGTAGTGAATTAGTTCAAAGACCTGATGATAATGAAGAAACCGCATTAGACAGAATTGAAGTTTATAATAGACAAACTTCTCCATTGATAGATTACTATGAAAAATCAGGTGTTTTACACAGATTTAATGGTAATTTGGAAATAGATGAAGTTTATGAAGATGTAAGAGATTCTCTGAAGTAATTCATATGATTTTTAATAAAGATAAAACTAAATTGTCACCTGGTCAATTTTGTACATCAAAACAGGGAAGAGACAAAGGAAAATTTTATATCGTATATGAAATTGTCGACGAGGATTATGTCTTACTTATAAATGGCGAAGATAGAAAGATAAAAAATCCCAAGAGGAAAAATCAAAGACATTTACAGAAAGTAAATTCTTGGATAGATGATTTCAATATACTTAAAGAAGAAGATAAACTTGAAGATATAATGATAAAGAGCTCTATAAAATTGAAATTACAGGAGGACAAAATTGGCAAATAAAGATGTTATAGAAGTAACTGGTAAAGTTAAAGAAGCGTTACCAAATACAATATTTATTGTAGAACTAGAATCAGGACATCAAATTCAAGCCCATATATCAGGTAAATTAAGAATGAATTATATTAGAATTCTTCCAGGAGATGAGGTTACAGTTGAAATGTCACCTTATGACCTGACTAAGGGAAGAATTACATGGAGAAAGAAATAGGGGGATTATATGAAAGTAAGACCATCAGTAAAGAAAATGTGTGAAAAATGTAAAATTATCAGAAGAAAAGGCAAAGTAATGGTAATTTGCAGTAATCCAAAAC
>JAEZZN010000012.1 GCA_023418535.1 Bacillota bacterium
GGAAACTGAAGATACAACAATTGCTGACTTAGCAGTTGCATTAAATACAGGTCAAATTAAGACAGGTGCTCCATCAAGAACAGATAGAGTTGCTAAATACAATCAATTATTAAGAATTGAAGATGAACTATTTGATACATCAGAATTCAAAGGTATTGATTCATTCTTTAACTTAAAATAATTAGTTAATATATAATATCAAGAGGCTAGAAGGACGACTTCTAGCCTTTTTTATGAATATAATCTACATAGTTAAATTATATTTTAATAATATTATTGTGTAGTATATAATATGAATATGGGCAAAAGCTCTTTTAGGTATATTAAGTAAAACTAATATAAAGGAGAGTATATGGATATATTAGATAGATTTAAAAAATATGTAGCCTTTGATACACAGTCAGATCCTACAAGTGATACAGTGCCAAGTACTTTGAAACAATTAAAACTTGGGGAAGAAATAGTAAAGGATTTAAAAGAGATTGGTCTTGAAGATGCATTTTTAGACGAATATGGCTATGTATATGCGACATTAAAATCAAATTCGACAAAGGAATTCCCTACAATAGGATTTATTGCACATATGGATACATCTCCAGATATGAGTGGTAAAGATGTAAAAACTATTGTTCATAATTATAATGGTGGAGATATAAAATTAAATGATGAATTTAGTATTAAGGTATCTGAATTTCCAGTCTTAAAAGATTTAGAGGGTTTAACATTAATTACAGCAAGTGGGGATACATTACTTGGAGCTGATGATAAAGCAGGTATAGTCGAAATACTAGATGCGATGGAATATTTAATTAATCATCCTGAAATTAAGCATGGTGATATTAAAGTTGCAATTACAGTTGATGAAGAAATTGGAAGAGGAGCAGATTATTTTGATGTAGAAGGTTTTGGTGCAGATTTTGCTTATACTATGGATGGGGGACCAATTGGAGAGCTTGAATATGAGAATTTCAATGGTGCATCTGCAGTGATAAAAATTCAAGGTAAAAATGTACATCCAGGTTCTGCGAAAAATACTATGCTTAACTCAATTAGAATAGCTATGGAATTTGACTCACTATTACCAGTTGATCAAAAACCTGAGTACACAGTGGGTTATGAAGGATTCAATCATTTAAATAATATAAAAGGTGACGTTGAATATACTGAAATGGAATATATAATTCGTGATCATGATTTTGAAAAATTTACATCTAAGAAGAAATTATTTGAAGATATAGCAGAATTTTTAAATAAAAAATACAATAATGCAATTACTCTAGAAATTTCAGATTCATACTACAATATGCGAGAAAAAATAGAAACTAGACTAGAAATAGTTGAACTTGCTAAAAAATCTATGGAAGATATTGGGATAGTTGCTGATATTAAACCTATAAGAGGTGGAACAGATGGTGCAAGCCTTTCATATAAAGGATTATTAACTCCAAATATATTTGCAGGTGGATTAAATTTCCATGGAAGATATGAATTAGTTCCATTGGAATGGATGAAAAAAGCATCTGAATTAATAGTAAAAATAGTTGAAAATAGTGAAGATTTTTAATAATTTTTAGAAATTATTTGATAAATTCTCTATATATGATATTATTAATAAGGGCAACTCCAATCGAGTTGCTTTTTGTATTTTAAATTAAAGGAGTTTTAATGAGTAAATTTATTTTTGTTACCGGTGGCGTAGTATCAGGAATTGGTAAGGGGATTATTGCAACTTCATTAGGAAGATTACTTAAAAATAGAGGATTGAAAGTATTTTTACAAAAATTTGATCCATACATAAATGTCGATCCTGGTACAATGTCACCATATCAGCATGGAGAAGTATTTGTAACTAAAGATGGTGCTGAAACCGATTTAGACTTAGGCCATTATGAAAGATTTATTGATGAAGAGCTTACACAAAATGCTAATATCACCACGGGGAGAGTCTATCAATCAGTTATAAGCAAGGAAAGAAGAGGCGACTATTTAGGAGGAACAGTCCAAGTTGTGCCACATATTACTGACGAGATAAAACAAAAAATTTATGATGCATACAAGGATTCAAAAGCAGATGTTATCATTACAGAAATTGGTGGAACTGTTGGTGATATAGAATCACTTCCATTTATAGAAGCTGTAAGACAATTTCATAACGAACACGAAGAAGACGAAGTGATGATAATTCATACTGCGCTCTTACCTACAATTCCAGGTACAGATGAAATTAAAACTAAACCACTTCAACATTCATATAAAGAATTAATGTCACTAGGTTTAAGACCAAATATGATTGTTACAAGATGTGATTATAAATTGAATGAAGATGTTAAAAAGAAAATTTCATTATTTTGTGATGTTAAAACAAAAGCGATAATTGAATCGCCAAATGTAGAAAATATATATGAACTTCCATTAATTTTAAATGAGCAAAATTTTGATGAACAAGTCGTAAATAAATTAAATTTAGAAACCAAAGATGCCGATATGACTGAATGGAAACAAATGGTTGATAAACTTAAAAATCCTAAACATTCTGTTAAAATAGCCTTAGTCGGTAAATACGTTCAACTGCATGACGCCTATCTATCAGTTGCTGAAGCATTGAAACACGGTGGAATTGCTTACGAAACTACGGTTGAAATTAAATGGATCAATTCCGAAGAAATTAATGAATCAAATGTAGATTCACTTCTATCCGATTGTGACGGTGTCGTAGTTCCTGGTGGTTTTGGTCATAGAGGGGTCGAAGGTAAAATAATTACTGCAAAATATGCTAGAGAACACAATTTACCATATCTTGGAATCTGTCTAGGAATGCAAATTGCAAGCATAGAATTTGCTAGAAATGTCTTAGGTCTTTCAGATGCAGACAGTAGTGAATTAAATGAAGTAACTAAAAATCCGATTATTTCACTTATGGCCAATCAATACGAACTGACAAATGTCGGTGGCACATTAAGACTTGGCAACTACGAATGTCATTTACAAGACGGAACTCTTGCCAAATCTCTATACGAAGAAGATGTGATACTAGAACGTCATCGTCATAGATATGAATTTAATAATAAATATAGAGAAGAATTTGAAAAATTTGGATTTGTATTTTCCGGACTTTCACCCGATGATAGACTCGTAGAAATAATAGAATTAAAAGATCATCCATTCTTTATAGCTTCACAATTCCATCCAGAGTTCAAATCTAGACCAAATAGACCACATCCATTGTTTAAGGGTCTAATAGCTGCTAGTTTGAAAAATAAGAATCCTAGATAATTAATTTATTTTTGTTTTGATTTAAAATTTTAGAGGCTATAAGTTTTAAAACTTATAGCCTCTTTATATATTATAAATATCTAATAAATTCTTAGCTAATCATATATTTAATAATTATACTATCATTTTAAATATTAAAATATATCAAAAATTAAATTATTTTTTTTTCGTGTATGATAATGATAATAAAATTACAAATGAAAATACAGCTAAAATAGCTAAAATTGTTATTCCATTATCTCCAGTATTTGGTATTTGTGATAATTTATTTTTATTTTCTGTTGAAACTTTAATATTATTATCCTTAACGTTAGAATTAATAGAATTTTCAGTAGTAGAGAAGTTATTAATTGATGAATCTTCCGTAGATATATTATCTTCTGATTTTTCAGAAGAATTATCATCTACTATATTTTCTATTGTTTCATTTTCCAATACACTAAGTGTAGCTGACAATTCATCAAAACTTTTATCTGAATATAAAATAATAATATTTACTTGATAATCTCCTATTTCTGAAGTATTAATCTCTTCTTTAAAATTAATTATGACGTTTTTTGGCAATTCACTTAAATTTTCTATGAAATCCTTAGCTTGAATTTTATCGCCAATAAATGTTTTTAAATTTTTAGCTAATGGTTCATTTAAATCTTTTTCAGTTATTGGATTTTTTATAGAATCTATTATTATTCTTCCTGTCATAATTTTTTCACCAGATTTATTTTCGAATTTTCTAAAAAGCAATTGTTCAAAATCAGCTTTTTCTTTAGCAAAAAACATTTGAGTTTCAGATTCAAATCTTATATTATCTAGTAAAAATGGAACCGTTATAAAACTATTATCTACCCATTTAAAAGGATTTTTAATATATAGTTCATCTTCTGTTTTAATTGCATCTAAATGAATAATTTGTTGAGCAGCTTTTATAGTATGTATATGTTTTACAGCAGAAAAATCACTTACTTGATTATTTTGCAGCAATAATTCTTTAAGATTTTGCATTGCAGTTAAAGGCGATAAATCTTTTATTCCATTATTACTAATATTTAAAAATTCTAATTTTGTAAGTTCACTTATTGGTGTAATGTCTTCTATTAAATTGCTATCAACTGCTAATTTTTTTAAGTTTATAAATTTTGTTATAAAATCTAATGAAGTTAATTTATTATTTCTAATTACAAATGAAGTTAAATTAGGTAAATCTAAATTGTCATATTTATTTTCACCATTTGAATCAAGACTTAAATCAACTAAAAGAGGGAAATCATTAAAGTTTTCTATTCCACTAATTGTTTGTTTACTAATACCCAAGATTTTAATATTTTTTGGAAGATCACTAATTTGTAAAACGCTAGTATTTTCTCTAAAATTAGTTATAAGTAAATTTTCTAATTTAACTAAATTACTTATTGGAGAAAAATCTGATGCAGAAACATTCATCAAAAATAAGCGTTTTAAATTTGGTAAATTATTTAAGTCTTCAAGACTCTTAGCATCTCTCACTGGGAATCTATTTAAGTCAACTATATTTAATAATTCTTCTTTCGTAAACTCTTGATTATCTCTATCTTTTTTAAGAGCCCTATTCAAAGTTTGACGAAAAGCGTCATCTGTAAATTTAATTATTTCATCTTTTTGTTCTAAATTTTCTATGTTTCTATTAACTCCTATGTCATCATCTTGTGCTTTTACACTTTGTATGTTAGCGAAAAATAATAAACTAATAGCTAAAATAAGTATTATTTTTTTCATATATTCTCCTACATTATTGTATATTATCTATAAATTTATAAAACTTTATAATTTCATATTATAAACTTTTATAAAAATAAGATAGTTAATTGTAACAACTAATAGAATTTGTGTCAATAAAAAAATAATAAACGCATTTTAAACATGTGTAAAATATAATTTAAGATAAATTTAAGTTTTTTTGTTATTCATGATATTTATCTTATATTATATAATTGTCTATATATGATAAATATAGCAAAGAAAGAGGAAATATGTACATAGCAATTAAAGAGATGATTAAAGAAAAAGGTAGAATTTTTTAATTATTAGTATAATCATTCTGATTAGTTATCTAGTTCTTTTTCTTGACAGGATTAGCTTATGGATTAGCAAAAGATAATATTACAAAAATTGAAAAATGGAATGCCAAAAGTATAGTATTAAAAAAGGGATCTAATTCAGATGTTTTTTCTTCGATGATGGATAAAAAAGTTTTAGATAGATTTAAAGAATATAATTATACGCCTATTAATGCATCAAGAACTATAGCTTATAAAAATGGCAATCTGAACAAAGAAGATAATATTAATGTGGCTATAATTGGTGTTTCAGAAGATAATCATATTAAATTAGATATTTTAGAAGGGGATAATCCTAAAAATGAAAATGAAATTTTAGCGTCAATTTCATTAAAAAATGAAAATGGATTAAAAATTGGAGATAAATTAGAATTATCTACTAATAATAGATTATATACAATTGTAGGCTTTACTGAAAAATCTAAATAGAATATAGCTTCTGTAATTTATACTACTATGAATGATGCATCTCCATTAATGTTAAATTTTATAAGTAAAGGTAATGGAAACAAAAATAATTATAAAAATGATAAAGATCTTACAGATAAAGTTAATGAAGATAGTATATCATCTGCAACTAAAAATCCTCCAGAAAGAATTAATGCTTTAATTATTCATGATGATATTGATGTACAATCAGATAATGAATAAGAGATTATATCAGTAAAAGATTATATGAAAGAGCTTCCTGGATTCAAAGCTCAGTTGTTGACTTTTGGATTAATGATAGGATTTTTAATACTTATTTCTTCAATAATTTTAGGTATATTTATGTATATAATAACTTTGCAAAAGAAATCAATATTTGGAGTAATGAAAGTACAAGGGATATCTAATTTTTACATCTCTATTTCCGTAATTATACAAAGTTTATTTGTTTCATTTATTGGTACAATTTTAGGTTTAACATTTACTATAATTTCAGAAAGTCTTCTTCCAGAAACAGTTCCGTTTAAATCTAATTATTTATTTTATTTGATAGTAACAAGTTTAATTATATTCATATCAATACTTAGCTCAATTTTTTTAGTAATTAGCATAAGAAAAGTTGATCCTTTAGAAGTTATAAGTTAGGAGTTTTAATGAGAAAAATAGTAGAATTTAAAAATGTAACTAAATCTTTTAATGATGGTAATGAAAAAATTTAAGCATTAAAAGATTGTAATTTTACAATTAATGCAGGTGAATTAGTTGCTGTTGTGGGACCTTCAGATTCAGGAAAATCCACTCTTTTAACTTTAATGGGTGGCCTACAAAAACAAAATGAAGGAGAAATATTATTCGAATCAAGATCAATCAATTCTATTAAACAAAAAGAGTTAAATAAACTTAGATTTGATAAAATTGGTTTTATTTTACAACAATCAAATTTAATACCTTATTTAAAAATTAAAGATCAATTTAAATTTATTGACCATATTGCAAAAAGAAAATATGATTCTAAAAAAGCAAATAATTTAATGGAAAAAATGGATATATTTAAAAGAAAAGAATTATATCCTGAACAATTATCTCGTGGAGAAAAACAAAGAGCATCTATTTGTAGAGATTTATATAATTCTCCTAAATTAATATTAGCTGATGAAACAACAGCAAGTTTGGATACTAATAGAGCTATACAGGTAGTTCAGTTACTAAATGAGAATACAAAAGAAAATAATAGGACTACGGTTATGGCTACTCATGATGAAAGACTATTAAAATATTTTGATAGAATATTTAGAATAGTTGATGGGGAATTAACAGAAAAAAAATAATTTATAACTGTTAACTATGAAATAAAAGATTATCTTTGAAATTTAATAAGGTGAATTTATGAAAATTAAAATTAGAGAAATGATAGAATCAGATATATGTGAATTTCCTATAGAATTCAAAGCTAAGAAATATTCATCTATAATTTATCTTGGAGTTGGACTTCATAAAGGTTATGGAAAAGCTCAAAGACTTTATATAAAACGAGGATATATTCCAGATGGAAGTGGACTATGGTATAAAAATAAACAATTAGAACAAAATGAAGCTTGTATCAATAATGATGAACTTATTATTTATTTATCAAAAAAAATTAAATAAAACTGACTATTATATATTAAATAAATAGATAGAGATAATAAAATTAAATTAGAGCATACAGTTTTATATTGGTTAAAGGGGTTAATGTTTATGAAATTAATAAAATTAAGTGAAGAATATAAATATCAATTAGGACAAATGATTGATGAATGGAAATTAGATCAAATAGAGAATAATACCAATAAATCGCCTAGTGCAATTTTTAAAAATGATTATAAAGATTTTGAAAAATATTTGCAAAATTTAGAAACGCTAAAACCGACTTCTGAGAAAGTTCCAGAGTCAGTATTTTTTTTACTTGATGAACAAAAAAATAAATTAATAGGTGCAATTACAATTCGTCATTATTTGAATGATTTTTTATTAAAAGAAGGAGGCCATATAGGATATGGTATTAGACCTAGTGAAAGACGAAAGGGTTATGCCAAATTGATGCTTAAATTAGCACTTAAAGAATGTAAAAAATTAGGATTAAATAAAGTTCTTATAGTTTGTGATAAAGATAATATTGGTTCATCAAAAACTATAATAAATAATGGTGGAATTCTAGAAAATGAAATAGGAGGTTATAATGGAGAATTAATATCTAGATATTGGATAGATATAATTATATAAAAGAAATTTATCAATGAAAATCTTTAAATATACTAAATTGGAAATTTAATTTAAATTATTAATTCTATTGATATTCACTAAAAATAATTATAATTTATTGTAAGATTAAAACAAATGACTATATTTACAATTTTAATATATGAAAATTTTATATTATTATTCAAATATTACATTTTTTTTACAAAAACAAAAAAACATAAATAAAATTATAAATAAAATTTGAATAAAAAAACTAATATCATTATACTGATAAAGATAGATATAAAAATATCATCAATACATTATTAAGGGGGAATTATGAATAATAAGCGTAGCTTAAAAATAATTTTATCATTATTTTTAGCTTTAATATTTATACTACCCATCTCGAAATCTTCGGTAATAGCAGCAGATGACTATTTCTTAGAAGATTGGGATATACCTGAAGGGGGAGTAATTGAAGGTTCTCCAGTAACTCAAACTGGTATATCATACGTAGGGGTGGACAGTGCAGATAATAAGAAACTTAACTTTAAAGTTGCTTATAGAGCGGCTTTATCACCAGCTAAATTAGACTGGATATACTTAAGGGTAGATAAAAAATTACAACCATATATTGAAGAAATCAATATAAAAAATAGCACGAATATAGGTGTAAAGGTTGGATATGAAAGATATTTTGAATTAGTTACTCCAGAAACTAAAGCTGATGTATCAACTACTAATAGGCCAACAGGTCCTTTAGATAGTTACGCAAATGCTGATACTTCTGAGGCGGTAATTTATAGAGTTCCTTTAGATAGAAGATACACATTTATACCAGGAAGCTCTCCAAAAACAAGAAGTGCTCTATCAGGAAATTGGGGGGTGTTTCCTAATGAACCATTAGAAGCAGAAAGATACGAAGCGAATTTATTCATTAAATTAAACAAGTCTATAGACGAAATAAGAGAGTTAGAAACTGTAGATAAGTTCGGAATTCAATACCGTCTAGGGGGTCACAAAAGTAATGGTACGTCCATTACGGCTAAAGAATCTCTAAATAAAAATACTGTCGTAGATTTTAATATAGTGAATGACACTGATGATATAAATTCTAATATTTGGCTAAACTCTCCTGTAGTTCATACTATCACTGCAGCATATGAAGGTACACAGATGACTGCAAAAGGACAGTTAGAAGACAAATTAGAGGGAACAGGAAAAACTTTATTAAGAGTTAGATCGACTATACCTAACAATTTAGGTTATAGTACCGATTTAAC
>JAEZZN010000068.1 GCA_023418535.1 Bacillota bacterium
TGTTCTCCTTGGTTGAAGTTTGTAGTTATTCTAATTCTAAGTTAAACTGAACAATTTGTCTTTTTTATTTATAAAAAAGATAGTGTTAGTAGAATTTATCCACCAACACTATTTATTGTAGAACCTTTTAATTAAAAACGGTAAACTTACAATAGTATACCGTTTTTTTATTTAAACTTTTATAACAAATATCAACTAAAAGTAGAGCGAATATTCTACTTTTGGTTGAATAATTACTTAAAAAAACCTATAATTCAACTAATAAATCATATACAGAAAATGACTGTGATTATAGAATATAGTTAAATCAAGGAGGCAAATATGAAAGAAACAATTGGTATGAGAATACAACAGGCAAGAAAACAAAAAGGTTTTACACAAAGTGAATTAGCAGATAAATTATATGTATCAGCTCAGGCTGTATCCAAATGGGAAAATGATCAAGCCTCACCTGATATAACTATGCTAAGTTCTTTGTCAGAAATATTAGGTGTTACTATTGATTATCTAATAAATGGAAAAAAAGAATCAGAACCTGTATTGAAAGTTGAAGAGAAAAAAAATATTGAGGATATGATACTTAAGGTTAAAGTTTTAGATGGTGAAACAAAAGTAAATGTAAACTTACCATTAGTTTTACTTACTGTTGTAAAAGATTTAGACTCATTAGTATCAGTAGATAATGAATCGGTTTCAAATACAATAAAAGGGATTGATTTCAATAAATTAATTGAATTGGCAGAAAAAGGAGTAATAGGAAAATTAGTTGAAATAGAAGATGAAGGAACTTTAGTTGAAGTTTATGTAGAATAGAGAGGGATTATGAGGATATATATAAAAGAAAATGGTAAAACAAAAATAAATTTGAGGATTCCATCTGCATTTTTGACTAGTCCTACTTTATGGAGAATGTATTTATATTTTACGAAAAAAGGATTAAGTGGTATCAATAGTGTAAAAGAAAATGAAAATGAAATAGAATATAATGAAGATATTGAAGAAATGATTGAAAAAAATAAAAATATCAATCAAGTAGAAATAAGTAAAGAAACAGCTACAAATATAGGAAAAGCATTCAAGAGACTTAAGAAAAAGCATAAAAAGTTTGTATTGGTAGAAATATTAGACGAAGATACTGAAGTCTTAATTACACTTTAAATTTAATATATCAACAAAAAGAGTTTAAAACCAAGTGTTTTAAGCTTTTTTTAGTTATAAATTTTTAAAATATTAAGAAAAAATATAATTCGAACTTAATTTTTTTATATAAAAGTATTGACATCATACTAATACCGGTGTACTATATAACTAGTACAGCGAGACAGGAGGAGGTATGCGTTTTAATAGAGAACAACCTATATATCAACAAATTATAGATGATATAAAAGTGAAAATTGTAAACGGAACTTATTCCACAGGTTTTAAACTTCCATCAATCAGAGAGTATGCTGAAGAAATGCTAGTTAATCCAAATACGGTTCAAAAGGCGTTTTCAGAACTTGAAAGGGAAGATTATATTAACAGTAAAAGAGGAATAGGATTTTTTGTAAATGAAGATGAGGAACTTATAAATAAATTAAAGAAAAAATACTTGAATGATGAGGTGGATGTATTTATAGAAAAGATGTCATCATTTGGATTTAGTAAGAGCGAAATAATAGAAAAAGTAGAGGAGAAATTATGATTAGATTTAATGAAATTTCTAAAATATATAATAATGGAACATTAGCTCTTGATAATATTAACTTAAGTTTAGAAACTGGTAAAGTCGTAGGGATTCTAGGTCCAAATGGATCAGGAAAAACTACATTACTTAAATTAATACAAGGATATTTAAAGCCATCAAGAGGAAGTGTAGAAATATTTGGTGAAGAAGTCGGCCCAAATACAAAAGCGAAGGTGTCTTATTTACCTGATAAGCCTTTTATTCCTAATGATTATACAATACTTGAAACTAAGAAATTATGGCAAAAGTTTTTTGAAGATTTTAATGAACAAAAATTTTATAAAATACTTGATTTTATGCAATTAAATGAAGAGCAAAGAGTAGGTGATTTATCTAAAGGGATGTCAGAAAAACTACATTTAACTCTTATATTATCAAGAGATGCAGAGGTTTTTGTGATTGATGAGCCAATAGCAGGCGTAGATTTAGTAGCAAGAGAAAAAATTCTTCAAGCAATACTTACCAATATCACATATGGAAAACTTTTAATCATCACAACTCATTTGGTAGATGAAATGGAAAATGTATTTGATGATGTGGTATTTATAGATAAAGGAAAAATTATATTGCAAGGAAATGCTGACGATTTAAGACGTGAAAAAGGCAAACAAATATCTGATATTTACAAAGATATTTATATGAATAGCATTTATTAGGAGGAATAATGAAAAAACTATTAAGTTATGAATATAGAAATAACAAGAAAGATTTTAACAAATTATTATTAATTTTAATAGTTGCATCAACCGTTTTACAAATAGGTATTGTATTTGGTCTTGTTGGAATGTTTTTTGAAAATAGTATGGTTTTTGAAAATGGTGTATATGTTGAAAATAGTATAA
>JAEZZN010000139.1 GCA_023418535.1 Bacillota bacterium
TCCTGGATGCATTTTTTCTGGATAATCATCATTAGAAAAACTTCCTGGATTTAAATTTGTACCATCAGAATAATTAATAATTATCTTAGAATCTTTTGTAAAATTATAATTAATATTTATTGAGTAAGCTGAAGCTGAATATCCAGACTTACCTTCTATGATATCAAAATATTGTCCTTGATTAAGTTTAGTTTCTCCATCTTTTGTCTTTACTATAATTGAAGAAACTTTTCTCTCAGTATCTCTATTTGTATTTTTATCAAATATTAATTCAATTAATTTTTGTCCAGGTTTAATCTCAATTCCATTTTTTAATTCATCTAGATTTTGTTCAGTATTAGCTATAGTTACTTTGCTAAATCTTCTTAAATCAGCCCCTAAAAAATCAATTTTAATATTATTATTGCCATAATATGGCATGGTTCCATCTTTTGACATAGTTATTATTTCAAAACTAGAATTAATATCTTTTATAATAAATTCAATATATTTTTCACTTTCATTATATTTGAAACTATATTTTTCAGCATAACTATCTTGAATCACACTATCTTTTATTATGTTTTCTCTATTTTTGCCTTTTCTAATTACTAAATTAGATAAATGAGAACTATCTCCATCATACTGAATTTTTATTTTAACTTCTTTTTTATCAGTAAAATATGGAAATTCGCTTGAATTTTTTATTTGATGATCATCTATAAATAATTTCATATTATTTTTATCAATAGATTGATCGTATAAAGAAAAATTAATCGCATGGAAATTAGTTGTAAATCCAGTCGCTATTTTAAATTTTTCAGAATTACTCAAAAAATCTTTAGCAGATATTTGTAAATGAGTTTTATCAGCCAAAACTGGAACTTCAACTTCTATTTTCCCCTCATAACCATTTTTAAAAACAGGAATATATAATGAATATTGATTGAAGTCATAATCATCTGGATTAATCTTTAATTTTCCATTTTCAATCGTTGCAAATTTCCCTGACTTTGGCTTTTCTTTTAAGAATTTAAGCGAAACAAATCTACCATACTCTGGTTGACCTTCACCATATGCAATAACTGCCTTATCTGATGAATTTTCTGCCTCAATTTCATACAAATTATTTAATTTATCAAAAGATTGATTATCATTTATACTTGTTTCTACATTTTCTTCAAATATATTATTTAACTTTTGTCTTGCTCTTGGCGGACTATTGTCAAAAGGTGGCTTTACTCCTGGAGGTGTGTTGTCAAAAGGTGGTTTTACTCCTGGAGGTGTATTGTCGAAACCAGGTCTACCTGAATTATTCGATTTTATAAAACCAATAGTTTGAATATATAAATCATCAAGACCTGAACCTTTATCTTCCACTGTAAATTTTAATTTAACCATTCTATTGTCAAGCTTTGTAATATATATATTATCCTTATCAACAGTAGGCTTCTTATTATCTATAATAATTGGATATTGGTAAATTTGTTCATTCTCACCATATCCACCACTATTTAATTTAACTTTCATTTGATAAATATATAATTTTTCAGCTTCTGCAGGCTTACCTTTTATTAAACCATCCCAGAATGATTCAGGCATAAATCTAAATGTATTTCTAATATTTAATCTGTTTAATTTTCTTACATTTAAAGATTTTCCAATCACTCTTAATGTTTTATGAGTATTTCCATCAAGTATTGAGTATTCAATTTCTTCCATATTTCTAAGTGGTGCTATACTTACACCTGCATTTGGAAAATATTCACTTTCTGGTGCGAAAAATACTTTATTATCTATAAGTGGCAAACCTAATGAATTCTTTGTAATAAATCTTGACGAATAAGCATTTGTGTAAGGATTTACTATAAATTGTGCATTTCTAGGTTCTTTATTATATTCTGGAATTGCAAAAGCATCTATGGCACTTTGATTTCCCCAATCCCCATAGAAACCTAAAAATGGAATGCTTAAGTCTGAGCCTGATTTATTATCTGCTTTTAACACTATAAATCCTTCAATAAAATTATCTTTCATTAAGTTTGAATTTGAAAAATCAAAATCTATTTCTACTTTTTTAGTTTCCTTTGGAGCTAATTCTATTGTTTTTGGAGCATTTAAACTTCCGTCCAATGAAACAGGAATTTCTTTTCTAAACCCATCTACAATTAATTCATTAAAAGCTACAAAATTAGGACTAAAGCTTAATTTTTCATTTGTAATATTTGTAATCTTAAGACTTGCTTTAAATTTAAGATTATCTAATTGTCTAAGTTCTAATTTGCCATCATAGATATCGTCATTTGTTCCTATAGCTTCTACATATGCCTTAGCTTTAAGTGCATTTTCTAAATTTAAGGCTCCAGCACCTTGTCTTCTTACAAAATATGGAACTTTTCCATCTTCTGAATTAGGATCTAAAAGTTGACTTGCTGTATTCATAAGCATAGTTTTGATTAAAGCAGATTTATTATTTTCACCAATTTTCTTTTCATCAAGATATTGTTTTAAAATCAATGAAGCTCCTGCAACTTGAGGTGATGCCATTGATGTGCCAGACATATTTCTATAATCATCATTTTCAATGGTTGAATAAATATTTCCACCTACACCTGTAATCTCAGGTTTAATTCTCAAATCTGGAGTAGGTCCCCAAGTTGAAAATTCTGACATTCTTCCTGCTAATGGATTGTCAATTTCTTTTTGCTTAATATTTATAGTTACATTGGTATCAAAAATTTTAATATTTTCATATAATGGTAATGTTGCTAAAGCTCTATAAGTTTTATTTTTTATAATTCCGTAAACTAAACTTCCTGCTTCACCATATAACACAAGTCTTCCATGTATTCTATCATCCGGTCTACCAAGTAATATTGCTTTAGGTTTTTTAAGAGCTATATTATTTAATGTAGTCTCAAATATTTCTTTTCTTTCAGTTGTTTCTGGCCACTGTACTAATACTATCTTATCTTTTACATCAGGTAAATAATCACCTTCACTCACTTTATCAAATTCTTTAGCTTCTTTTAAGTCAATTACTTTTCCAACAATATTCTCTTTGACTTTTTGAGGAATATATAAATTGACATCTTCGCTTTTTTCGTTTGGAGCTTTCCAAGAAATCGCATAAACATGTTTTTTTAGATTTTCCATTGAAGAAACAGCAATTGAATCTTTATTAATTGCTGGGTTTGCAACTAAACCTGTATCGTAATTTTCAGCTCTTGACTCTTTACTAATATTAGAACCATGTGTTAAATTAGCATCATTTCCTACAGCAATAGAAATAACAATTCCTGCTTCTCTTGCTTTGCTAAATATTTGAATTTCTGGATGCGCCTTATCTTCATCAATATTAAATCCTGCGGCTGAACCAAGACTCATATTTACCACATCGGCTTTTAATTTGATGGCATCATCAAGTGCCTTTAACCATACATCCGTAAATGTAGTTGAATATTGTAAATCATCTGAAAATACTTTCATAGCAAGTATTTGCGTATTAGGGGCAACACCATATATTTCATTATCTTTTGAGTTTGAACCTACAATTCCTGCCACATGCATACCATGCATATTTCCATAACTGTCTTTTAGATTAGTGCTAAAATCATAATAATTGTATCCATATGGTACTTTTTCTGTAAAATATTTTCCTTTTAAATTATTTTCAGTAATGGCATTTTCCATTTGTTTTTGTGTATATTTAACTCTTGAGTTATCGTCCAATACTAAAGCCTTATGATTTACATCAATACCGCTATCAATAATTGCAACTAAGGTTCCTTCGCCTTTGTATTTTAAATTATTCCAAACTTGATTTGCTCCAATTATTTCTTGTTGAGTTTTTAATAATGGTCTTTCAAATTCTTGTGAATAATAAACA
>JAEZZN010000114.1 GCA_023418535.1 Bacillota bacterium
AGTAGTAGATATTAAAGAAGAACTAGTTGATGCACTATCAGATATTACAACTACAGGTTTAATAGGTGATGCTACAAATAAAGATATTTTGAAAGCAGCAGGTGTAAAAGAAGTTGATGCAGTAATAGTTTGTATGACTGAGTTTGAAGCTTCTGTTATGACAGTAATAGGTTGTAAAGAATTAGGAGCAAAACATATAGTAGCAAAAGCTAAAAATGACACTCATAAAGAAATTTTAAATAAAATAGGAGCAGATCATATAGTAGTACCTGAAAGAGATTCAGGAATGAGACTTGCACATAATTTATCATCAAGAAATGTTTTAGATATAGTAAGACTTTCAAATGATTATGAAATAATCGAAATATTGGCTCCTGAAAAATGGGTTGGTAAGACATTATCACAAATAGATTTAAGAAATAAGTATGGAGTCAATGTTTTAGGGATTACTCATGAGAATGGTACATTTGTTGGTAATCCTACGGCAGCTACAGATATTAAACCAAAAGATAGAATGCTTGTAATGGGTTCTATATCAGAACTGGACAAGTTTACACAATACGAATAATACGTTAAAATCTAATGTGAACTTACTCACATTAGATTTTTTAAATATAGTTTATAATGAGAAGGTAATCATGAAAGAAGTAATTAAAAGTTCAAAAAATAATTTAATAAAAATGATTAATAAGCTCAAAAAAAAGAAATTTCGAAATGAAACAAATTTATTTTTGATAGAAACTCGAAAAATGATTGATGAAGCGATTAAATCAAATAGAAATATTGAGTATATAATTCAAAAGGAAAGTAATGAATTGATCTATGATAATTCTATACTTATAGAAGATGATTTATTTAATGAAATATCAAATCTAGTAACTCCTGATGGATATATGGCGATAGTTTCAAAATATAATGAAGATAAATTAAGTGAAAATATTCTAATTTTGGATAATATTCAAGATCCAGGAAATATGGGAACTTTAATTAGATCTGCTGAAGCTTTCGGATATAATACTATTATTTCTATTAACTCTGTAGATTATTATAATGAAAAAGTACTTAGATCTACAATGGGTTCAATATTTAGATTAAATTTGATTGAAACAAATTATAAATTTATAAATACTTTAAATGATTATAATATTTATATTGCTGATATGAATGGTGAGGATTTTAGAGAAATTAAATCTTCCCCTAAAAAGGCTATAGTTATAGGAAATGAAGGTAATGGTATTTCAGAAGAGATTAAGAAAATTCCGCATAAACTTGTAAAAATTCCAATGCAAGGAAAGGTAGAATCTCTAAACGCTGCAGTAAGTGGTTCAATTTTGATGTCCACATTGAAATGAGGGATAATTGTTAGAATTTAATAAGGTTGGAAAGACCTACAATTCATCAAAATTTAATATAAAAGATATTTCATTTACATTGGGTGAAAGAGAAGTCGTTGGACTTATTGGTAGAAATGGTACAGGTAAATCTACTATATTAAAAATGGCCAATCAACTTGTCATAAAAGATAGTGGGATAATCACATATAATAATAAAAATTATGATGAGATGGATGAAAAAGAAATACGAAAATTACGTCAAGAGATAGTGTATATATTTCAAGATGCAAATTTACTACTCAATAAATCAGTTTTATATCATTTAGAATTACCATTTAAATTAAGTAAAAGAAGAGTAAATTATGATGAAATAGATGAGATATTAGAATTTATGAGTATTAAAAATTTAAAAAATGTGCGCACACGTAATTTAAGTGGTGGACAAAGACAAAAAGTCGCTATTGCAATGGCGATATTGCAAAATCCAAGTATATTATTATGTGATGAAATTAGTTCAGCTTTAGATGTAAAGGCTGAAAAAGAAATATTTGATTTATTAAAAGTTTTGGTAGAGAAATATAATATTTCTATTATTATGATATCTCATAACTTTGCTTTAGTTAAGAGCATTTGCGATAGGATATTATTTATTGAGAATCAAATGATACAAGAGGAAATATATCTAAATAAGGAAAATCAAGCAGTGGAAGAAGATTACTACAAACATGTAATGGAGTATTTTAATGATTGATATATTAATTCAAAATAAGGAAAGAATTTTTCAAGCGTTTATAGAAACAAACATAATGATGATTGTTTCAATGATAACTTCACTGATAATTTCATTACCACTTGGTACGCTGATGTATGCATTAAAATCAAAATTCTTAATCAAAAACAAAATTGTTTATAATATTTTAAGCTTTTTTGTAAATACATTAAGATCTATACCATTTTTACTATTTATATTTTTATTAATACCAGTAAATAGAGCAATCTGGGGGACATCATATGGTGTTATTTCATCATTTTTACCATTAACCCTTGTTACGGTAAGTATATACGCAAGATTTGTTGAACAAGCATATATGAATGTTGATCAAAACATAATAGATAGAGCAATAAGCATGGGAGCTACAAAATTTGATATTATTCGATATTTTTTATTTCCATCTATTACAAATGATTTGATTTTATCATTTACTTCAGTTGTGATAAGTCTTTTATCATATTCTACAGTAATGGGAGTGATTGGAGCTGGAGGTCTTGGAGATTATGCGTTTAGATTCGGGTATCAACAATATAATTACAAACTTATGATATTGATAGTGATTATATTTATAATTTATGTATTTATAATTCAAACTATAGGCTATTTTATAGCAAATTATATTTCAAAGGAGAAAAAATAATGAAGAAAATTTTAGCTTTGCTTTTAGCATTTACAATATTTTTAGTAGGATGTGCATCGACACAAAAACCATCAGAAGGAACTATGACAGAAACAAATATTGAAACAGAAAGTAATAAAGAAACAAATCTAGAGTCAGATAAGAGAGAACTGGAAGTGATTAAGGTAGCATCACATGTATCTCCAATGACAGATATTTTAAAATTACTTGAAGATCAATTAAAAGAAAAAGGATATAAATTAGAACTTTTAGAAGTATCAGATAATGTGCAAGCTAATATAGCTCTTAAAAATGAAGAAGTAGATGCTAACTTTTTCCAACATGAACCATTCATGCAAATGTTCAATAAAGGAAATGAGGCATCACTTGTGAGAGTTACACCTGTTTATAATGCTTTGGTAGCATTTTATTCAAAAGATTATGATTCAATTGATGCATTACCAGAAGGAGCAGTTATATCAATACCAAATGATGTAACTAATAGAGCAAGAGCATTAAAATTACTTGCAACATCTGGAGCAATTACTTTATCAGATCCTGATTCATATGATATTGAAGTTTCAGATATTAAAGAAAATCCAAAGAATTTTGAATTCAAAGAATGGGATTTATTAAACTTAAATGAAGCTTATCAAGAGTCAGATTTAACTTTTAATTATCCAACATATATTCAAGCACTTGATTTAAAACCAACAGTTAACGGTTTATTATTAGAACCAGAAGAAGATCAAGTATTTGCAATATCTTTAGTAGCAAGAGAAGATAATAAAGATAGTGAAAAAATTAAAGTATTAAAAGAAGCTATAACTTCAGATGTAGTAAAAGACTTCATTAATACAAAATTAGAAGGTCATGCTAAACCAGCATTCTAATAGAGAATTATTGAATAAAAAAGTATTTATAGATTCTAAAATTTGTAATAAATTTATATAAAAATAACGACCACATACATTACATAATGTGTAGGTCGTTATTTTTGTATAGAGATTTCCATATAAACTCCTTATGAAACTCTAATTATATCTTTCGCTAATCTGTATAAGAATATTTTTAGAACTTGCGTAGTTCTCTCGATTAATAATTTTATATTCTTAAAATAGTCTTCACTTGCACTATACGACACAAATCAGAGAAAATATATACCAAAATATCTTTTGGTATTATTATTGTAGCATATTATGAAAATGTTTGCAAGAATTAAATACTGTCTTTAATATAAAATAAGACTAAGAATTTATTACAAAATCTATTAATCAGATAATTCATCAACTCTTTGACTAAGACTTAACTGTGTATCTGGTATATATTTGTAATATTCTTCATTCATAAGATGTGAACCAAATATATACTCTGCGCCAATTGGTGACATAGCAGTTGGTACATCGTAAAGTACAGCTATTCTTAGTAAAGCTTTTACATCTGGATCATGTGGCTGTGCTGACATTGGATCCCAGAAAAAGATTAGGATATCAATTTCTCCATTTGTAATAGCAGATCCTATTTGTTGGTCACCACCAAGTGGACCACTAAAGAAAGATTTTATATCTAAATTAAATTTTTCTCTAATAATTGTAGAAGTTGTGCCGGTTCCACATAATTCATGATTTTTAAGTAAGTCTAGATGATTATGCACCCAAGCAAATAATTCAGGCTTAGTATCATCATGTGCAACCAATGCGATTCTTTTCTTTTTAGGAACTAAAACTTTTGTATATTTTGAATTCATAATACCTCCTCATTTTACTTTTTCACTTCTTAATTTAATTATATCAGTAATTAGCTCATTGTGCATGAATAGTATTATAGATTTGTATTTTGATTTTTAGTATAATTAATTTTCTCATTATTTTCTAAATATTCTTTACTTTCAATTTCCGACTTTAGTGTCAAAACATAAACACCAAAATTATATTTTTTTAATATTTATTATCATAATAAGATTACATTGTAAAAATTTTAATTTATTTATTACTGAAATTATGTAATAAATAAAAAAAGAATATTGTTATTATATTGACAAATAATTATAAATAGTATAAAATATAAAATATAGTAATAATATAAATTTAAAAGAATAAATATAAATAAAGAATTGAGGTAAATAGAATGTAAAAGAAATTTTAATTTGGTAAATAAAGTTAAATTTAATGGTTTAGATCAGTATATATTAGGAATAATAATGAAAAAAACATGAAAAATTATGCTTTTATTGCTATTAAGTATAACAATTATAAGTTCCATACCGGATTTTGTAGAAGCAAAAAAAAGTTTTTGAAGAACCAAATTATAAAATACCAATGACGATAAAGCATGAAGAGTGGAGCAGGACAACTTTAGAAAATCCTCATTGTGTTGTAGTGCAAAGTGATAGAGGACATTATTATGCGGGATATATGTATTATAAATATACAACAAAAACTGGTATGAACTATTATGTAGGAACATTAGAGTTACAGCCTAGTCAAGTTAATGGATTACCTCAAGATTTGGAGTAGACAAAAAAGAGCTTTAAGCTCTTTTTTGTTAATGTATACTTTTGATATTAGTATGACGAATAGAATTCACATATGGTAGTATCTATAATAATGTTTTATCGCCAAATATTAAATCAAAATATAATACTGAACCGCAATATAATGTTCTCAAAATCTTTAGAAGAATTAATTATATGCATCTTTTTTGGATTAGAATAAAAAAAAAATGAGTGGAATTAGAATTATGATTAAATTCGAATTAAAAAAAATGATAAAAAGTAAAAATATACTACTTGTTATAGTGTTCGCATTTATTATGACTTTATATGTACAAAATCTTAGTAAAAAGATAGATGTAGAAAATAATTATACAGTTTTTTCCAAATGAGTTATATCACGAATCTATTTTTAGTGCGGCTGTAGCAAAAAAGGAAGATAAATTATTTAATTCACAAGAATTCAGGGATATATTACTTATAGGTATACATAATAGGGTAAGTAGAGAAGAGTTTAATTCCTATACTAAAGAAGAAAAAGAAGCTATTCGTGAAAAATATCAAAAAGATGAAATAGAAAAGATAAAAAGAGAGGCAGAGTATTTAAAAAATTATAATATAAAAATTGAGGATGAATTAGCACGTAAAGGATAGGAATGGACATACTATGAGTACATGTATGCAGAAAAGAACGGATTAGACATAAGAACTACAGCATATCCTTACATAACAACTAATTTAGCTCGAGTAATTATTTATAATTCTAGATTATTATTTGGTATACCTTTTTTATTTTTATTAATTATACTATTTTATGGAAGTATATCTTTAGAAAGAGAAAAAGGAAGTTTGGACTTACTTAGATTGACAAATCTTAATTCAAAAAAAATTATTGCATCAAAACTATTTTCAATTTTTTGTTTTTTATTGACCTATATTTTAAGTTTAATGATATTTCTTATAATTACCTCTCCAATTTTTGGTGTGGAAATTAGAGGATTTAGTGAAATATATAGAATACTCAGTAATCAATTTAATTATATAAAATCATATCAGCTTATATTTAAAATTTTATCCATGTATATTAGTATAATGATGATAATTGCAGTTGTATTAATCATTATAAATAAATTGATAAAAAAATCTGAATCTATATTTACACTTTCTATAATTTTGATTTTAGGGATGATATATCTGACAAATAATTATGACATATTTAAAAATAAATTTAATATTTTTTATGCAATGGACTATATGAGATTAACTACAGGATTTACCCAAGCAAAATTCTCTATTAATGGAGATTATAAAATCATATACAATGTGGCAGAAAGTGAAATATATATATATATATTATCAATATTGAGTATTTTAATAATCACTCTAAAAGATATCGATATATTTCATTGGTTATTTGAATTTAAAGGAATTAAAACTAATAAAATTAAAAATGCTAGTTTAATAAAATTTGAAATAAAAAAAATTACGGGAAATAGGACTATATATATTTTTATGGTAGCAATTTTAATTGTAATATTAGGAGAGTATTTTAAAAATAACATATATATTGAGTCAACTAAACAGAATACATTTAAAAGTTCAATTTATTGGGATGAAATTGCCAAAGATACCCAAAAAGTATTGAATGATACGAGAAGTAAATATTTAAAAGAAGGCATGGATGTCGAAGATATTGAAGACAATATGGAAATAATTTTTTTGAAAGAATCGCTTGCTAGTTCAAAAAAGAATTCTCGAGATTATAAAGAATTGTGTGAAAATTACTTAAATTCTAATGGAGAAAAATACTATCAAGTAGCCAAAGATTTATTAAATAATTTTTGGAGAAATTATCTTTTAGGTGCTAGTTTGTATAAAAGTGGACAAGCTCATCAAGCTAATATTTTAGAAAATGAAATAATATTTAATTATGCCATTGAAAATAATATAAAACCTGTATTACAAGATACAATAATATATTCAGAATATGAAGAATTTGTCAATTCAGAAGTAGAAAAAGAAATGAAGGGTAGATCAATACTTTTATCACGAGAAGGTTTTTTTACACTTTCACGATTTATTAAAAATTTTAATATAGATATAATACTTTTGACAATTACTTCATTAATAGTCACTGGATATGTTTTAGATAAAGAATATGGTAGACAAATTGAATTAATTAAAACTCAACCATTTAATGAATATCTATATCATATTAAAAGAATATGCGTTAATGTATTATGTATTTCAATATTCGTCATTTTTATAATTCTTTTTATTATTTGCTTTGCAAGTCTACTTAATGGATTAGGAGAAATTAATTATCCTGTAATCGAATATAGAGAACTTGTGGATAGTAATAGTGGAAATTTCGCGTTCGAATTTGAAAAAAGTGTGTCCATTATACCTATATGGCAATATCTTTTACGTTTTATATTTATATTAATATTACAAATAACATTTATTATTTCACTTATTCTTTTAATTTCAATTTTTTCAAAGAACAGAGTAGATTTATTGGTTAAATTTATATTTGTGATAATAATTGGGATATCATTAAATTATATAGTTAATATAGATTTACTTCATTTACTAAATCCTTTTACTTATATAAAAACGGGAAATATCGCGAATAATGCAATTTTAATAAAAGAAGATTTAAAAAATGCTTCATTTAATACTAGTGCATATGTGATATCTATTTGGATATTAATATTAAGTTTATCTGGAAGTTTGGCTTATAAGCTTAAAAACCAGTGAAAATATTAGATATTTTGAAGCGAGAACACTCTTTACATTTATACCTTAATTTTTTATCAGTTATTCATTCATTGTGTTATAATATTTAAGTAATTTAATATTAGGAGATAAAAGTGAGTAAGATGAAGAATATAATGGTAATTATGAATCCTTCATCAGGATTATCTGATAGTGGAAAATTTAAAGAAAAAATTAGGGAACAATTATCAAAATATTTTGAAGAAGT
>JAEZZN010000070.1 GCA_023418535.1 Bacillota bacterium
TTAAATCTCAAGGAGGGAACGAGTACACTCTATCTAATAACAATATTATACAGTAAAACTGAATAATACTTAGTCGATAAAGGATTATAGGTTACCTTTAACAACCTAAATACATTATATAAGGAGAGTATATGCCAGAACGAACCTCTACTTATAGTACAATAGCCGAAATGACTGATGGTATCATATTATCAAGATTCGAAAAAGATCCATTAGTTAGAGAGACAGCTTATCAATCAGAGGCAGAGCTTGAGAGACAGCTCATCGAGAATTTAGTGTCTCAGGGCTATAAGACAGTATTTTTTAAGTCAAATGAACAAATGTATGAAAATCTTAGAGAAAAGATTGAACTGTTAAACAAGATATCATTCACAGATAAAGAGTGGGAAAGATTTAAATTAGAATATCTTGATGCCCCAAATGATGGAATGATTGAAAAAACCAGAAAAATTCAAGAAAATCATATATATGATTTTACTTTTGACGATGGCCATTTAAAGAATATTAAAATTATAGATAAGAAAGATTTGCATAATAACTCTCTTCAAGTTACAAATCAAGTTGTAGGAGAAAGAAAAAATCGTTATGATGTTACCATTCTTGTGAATGGACTTCCTTTAGTTCATATTGAATTGAAAAGAAGGGGAGTTAATCTACAAGAAGCATTTAATCAAATCCATAGGTATAGCAGAGAGAGTTTTAATATTGACAATTCATTATATAAGTACGTTCAAATATTTGTAATTTCAAATGGTACTTATACTAGATACTTTGCTAATACAACTGCAGCAAATAAAAACCATTATGAATTTACTTCTGAATGGGCTGATGCTCGCAATAAGACTATAGTAGATTTAGAAGATTTTACTAAGACGTTTTTTGAAAAGCGTACTCTTTTAGAGGTCTTAACTAGATATTGTGTATTTGATACAAATAATACACTACTTATTTTAAGGCCATATCAAATTGCAGCTACAGAAAGGTTTCTGTGGAAGATTAAATCAAGTTTCCAAGCTAAAAGAGCAGGGACACCTCATGCCGGTGGATATATCTGGCATACTACAGGTACAGGAAAGACACTTACATCATTTAAGGCTGCGAGACTTGCAACAGAATTACAATTTATAGATAAAGTATTTTTTGTGGTAGATAGGAAAGACCTAGACTATCAAACCATGAATGAATACAAGAGGTTTCAAGAAGATAGTGTAAATGGTAGTAAAGATACTAAGGAACTAAAAAAAGCAATAGAAAAAGAAGATGGTAGGATAGTAGTAACTACTATTCAGAAGCTAAATGAGTTTGTAAAAAGAAATCCAAAACATCCAATATATGATAAACATTGTGTACTTATATATGACGAATGTCACAGGTCTCAATTTGGAGAGACGCAGAATAATATAAGAAAATCATTTAAGAAATACTATCAATTTGGATTTACTGGTACTCCAATATTTGCAGAAAATTCTATTAAAGGTGATACTACAGCAGGTATATTTGGACAAGAATTACATAGTTATGTAATTACTGATGCTATTAGAGATGGCAAAGTTTTAAAATTTAAAGTTGATTATAATAATATAGTTCCTAAATATAAAAATGCTGAGCAAGAAAGTGATGAAAAAGAATTAGAAAGATTAGATAAAAAACTTCTAATTCATCCAGAAAGAATTAGTGAAATTACCAAGCATGTACTTAAAGTATTTAATGCTAAGACTCGTCGTAATGAATACTATGACTTAAAGGATAGAAGATTAAATGGTTTTAATGCAATGTTTGCAGTTCAAAATATAGAATCAGCTAAATTATATTATGAAGAATTTCAAAGGCAACAAAGTTCTTTACCTGAAGAAAAGAGACTTAAGATTGCGACAATCTATAGTTATGCAGCAAATGAAGGAAAGAATATCATTGGTGAAATTCAGGACGAAAACTTTGAGCCATCAGCATTAAATTTAACAGCCAAAGAATTTTTAGAAAGATCTATTGAGGATTATAACAAATATTTCAAAACTAACTATTCAATAGAGGGAAATGAATTCCAAAATTACTATAAGGATTTATCTAGAAGAGTTAGAGATAGAGAAATAGATTTATTAATAGTTGTAGGCATGTTTTTAACAGGTTTTGATGCCCCTACATTAAATACTTTATTTGTAGATAAAAATCTAAGATATCATGGACTTATACAAGCATTCTCTAGAACAAATCGTATACTTAATAAAGTTAAAACCTTTGGTAATATTGTATGTTTTAGAGATTTAGAAGAAGCTACAAAAGATGCGATTAGAACTTTTGGGGATGAAAATAATGTGAATATAATCTTAGAAAGATCTTATGAAGATTATATCGACGGATATGTAGATGAAGAAACAGATAAGTATCATAAGGGCTTTAATGAAATTTGTGAAGAAATTCTTGAAAAGTTCCCAGAACCAACTGAAATTTATTTAGAAGCTGATAAAAAAGAATTCGCCAAAATGTTTGGTCAAGTTTTAAGATACGATAACATATTAAAAAACTATGATCAATATCAAGAATTTGAACCTATAATATCTGCCAGACAAATGCAAGATATGAAGAGTGTATATGTAGATATTAGAGAACAAGCGATTAAGTCAAATGATGATAGTGATGGTATACAGATAGACTTTTCAGATATTGAATTTGAGATAGATTTATTAAAAACTGACGAAATAAATTTAGACTATATATTACAACTAATCTTAGAAAAGAGTAAAGATAATGAGGACAAAGAAACAATTAAAGTTGATGTTCGAAGAGCTCTTAAATCAAGTTTAGAAAATAGATATAAAGAAGATTTAGTAATAAAATATATAGACACAACAAACTTAAATGACCTCAAAAATAACGATGAAATAACTGATTCATTCTATAAGTTTGCTAGAGGAGAGAAGAAAAAAGAAATCAATTCATTAGCAGAAGTTGAGAATCTAAAAGATGGAGCTCATAGATTTATTGAGAATGCCATCCAAAAAGGGCAAATAGAAAATGTAGGAAAAGAATTAGATGATTTACTACCTCCAGTTTCTCGTATAGGTGGTGGAAGACAGGCTAAAAAACAAACTGTATTAGAAAAAATCAGAAAGATTGTAGAAATATTTGTTGGTATTTAGTAGCAAAAATGCGACATAATCTAGATAAAGATATGTTCAATGAACTTCATGAAAATATAAAAGCGAAAGATAGAGGAGCTTATTTCCATAACCTTTCGCTTTTATATTTCACGTATTTCCATAGATTATAATTAACGTTTTATTATAGATTTCATAAGCATTTTAAGTTATTAAGAATTTCTTAATAACTGCATTTTTAACTATTAAGAAATTCTTAATAGTTGCTTCTTCCAGTAATTGTCAATTATCATGATTTAAAATTATTTCTTGACTTTTATTCCGCATATTTTAAAATATGAATAAATATCATTCACACAAAGGAGACACTATGGAGTACAATACAACAAGCAACATGCCATTAGGCAGATCAGAGTTTAGAGGTGGAATAATTGATTATGTTGGAAGGATTATAATTGGAGTTATTCTTACAGCATTAACCTTTGGGATTATGTATCCTTGGGCAGTAGTTCTGGTTAAAAGATGGGAAATTAATAATACTTATATAGACGGTAGACGTCTACGTTTTGATGGTACCGCAACAGGTTTATTTGGAAATTATATAAAATGGTGGATTTTAACCTTGATTACACTTGGTATCTACGGTTTTTGGCTTCATATTAAAATGCTACAATGGGTAACAAAACACACTCACTTTGCTTAGTAAAAATATCTAAAATATTTTAATTAGAAAAGAGTCTCGGTAGAGACTCTTTTTGCATAAGTTGTTTAAATGTTTTTTTATTATATTCTATAATATTGATATAATATTTTGTGTAACATTTTACCCGTAACTATTGTTATTATATTCATATAAAATAACCAGGAGGGCAATATGTCAGAATTAAAAAATAATGTATATACAGAACAAGATATAGAAAAAGTAATTTCTTTAATAGAAAAAACTAGAGCTGAATATCCAGAAATAAAAGAAGTTGTAGACAAAATTCTAGAAGATGCTACACCTAATTTTTGGGATATTATTTTCCATAAAACAAGTGCAGTAAACTTGGTAAAAAAAGCTCATGAAATTAGATATTCAGCTATGTTAGCTTGGTTAATGAATCCAAATGAAAATCATAAATTGGGTAATATGTTTGTAAAAGAATTGTTGGAAAGAAAATTTGAAGGCAATCCCGATGAGCTTACTAAAATAAATAAATATTTCTCTGATAGTGATAAAGATTCTGTAATAGTTCAAAATGAGTTTGAAAATATAGACGTTTATTATAAAAACGATAAAAATAATGCTCATATAGCCTTAGAAGTAAAACAATATGCTTTCGAACATAATAGAAGTAATACAGATATTTCGCAACTTAAAGTATATAAAAATGTAGTAGATAGAGAATCTGACGCTATTGATAAAAACAATTCATGCAAATATTTTCTATTTTTAACACCACTAGGTGATGAAGCTTCAGAAGGAAATGCAGACTGGATCAGTGTTGACTATTCTGATGTTGTATATGTCTTAGATAAGATGATATCTGCTAATCATGATTTGGATTTTGTAAAAATTGTAAAAGATTTTAAAAAGGAACTTGAAAGAACAAGTATGAACTTAGACTTCGATGCTTTAAAAGCTAATTTACAAGACTTTGATAAAGAAGACAAGGAACTTTTAAAAGAGTTTGCTCGTAATATGGAAAAAGAAATTGACCTAAGTAATGACTTCAATAAAATTCTATTTGAGAAAGGATTAAATGTAGAAAAAATGAGAGAAAGTTTAACTCTAATAAGTAATTCATTATATACACAAGACCATTCAGAAAATACACAAGTACAAGATTTTATACTTAGAATAATAAAACATTTTATAAATCAAGATAATCCTAAAAAATCTACTATGTATGAAATAGATGATAAAAATAATTCAGACATAATTTTTACCAAAGTAGCAACTACACAAGGAAAAGGTCAAGGGATTAAATTCTTTTATGATTATGGCCAAGATAGTTATTGGACATATTTCTCGGGAGATGCTAAGGGTGTGCTTCCTAATGATGGATTTGGATTATTCAAAGGTTTGAAAGACAAAAAGTTAATTTACAAAGTAAAAATAGATAAGACAAAGGTAGAAAAAGCTAACAAAGATTTTGATAATTATATAGTTGAGTTCACTCAAGCCTTAACTGAATTATCTGACTATGTAAAATCAGACATAAAAAACAACTAAGAAAGAGGGGAATACCCTCTTTTAACCATATTATAAGGAGACATCATGCAAAGACTCACCACCTTATATGTATTAAATGTGCTGGAGAAATATTCTACGGGGAAAAAATTAAAACGTAGTGATATTTTAGAGTACTTAAAAAAGGACCATCATATAGAAATTAGCCGCAAGACTTTATACAATCAAATCCTTGATTTGCAAACCTTAGGTTTTATAGATGACAATGAACAGGTTATAGGAAAAAGTGTATTAAATGATGAAGACAGAAGATATCTCATAGATTCGGCTGTATATGATAGTCAGATTCCGATAGAAGCTTCAAAGAGAATAATAGATAAACTTATGGCAGATTTAAGTCATGAAACTAGAAGTATGTACAAGTATCATATCAACTATGAAAAAGTGAACCATTCTAGAAATGAAGATACTTATAAGCATATAAAAATAATTGAAGATGCTATTGAGAAAAAAAAGAAAATAAAAATTAAAGTTTATAAAATAAATAGATATAAAGAATATGTTGAACATTATGAAACCGAGGTAAGTCCATATTTTATAACTGTGTCACATGGACATTATTATTTAATTTGCTCTATTGACGGATCTGACCAATTTCAAAATCGTAGGGTGGATAGGATTATGGATATTAAGATACTGGATGATAAAGCAGTACCACCTGAAGAAGCTATCGAATATGGAAAAGGATTTAATCAAGGTGATTTTATAAACAAAAAGCTTTATATGATGACAGGTAAAAATGAGAGAATAGTGATTAGATTGAAGGAAGAATATCTAAAATATATAATAGACGGGATAGGAATGAATTTTGAGCTTGTGAATAACAAAAATAATCCTGAAGATGTGATAGATATAGCATTTCATATGAGTGAAGAATCATTTTTACATTTTGCTATACAATATGGATATCTTCTAGAAGTGATAAGTCCAAAAACATTAAGAGCAAAACTCCAAGATTTTGCAAAACATTTTTCAAATAAATATAAAAATATTTAAGACGGGTAATTATTTACTCGTCTTCTTTTATATAATCTTAATGTAGTAAAGATGAGAATATGAAAAAACAAAGGAGAATTATATGAAAAACTATACATTTACTTACCACAACAATGAAAAAGACAGTGTAAAATATGGTCTATGTGACAATGATTTTAATAAAATCACAGATGCTATTTATGAAGATGTAAGAGCTACAAGTAATGGTTTAACTCCAGTAAAATTAAACGGACTTTGGGGATTTGTTGATAAAAAAGGCGAAATGGTTATTGAATGTAAGTATTATGATGTAAAGAATTTTGAAGATAATGGAACCTGTATAGTTAAATTAAAAAACAATAAGTATTCTCATGTGCTTATAAATAGGCAAGGCGAAATAGTGATTGATGCAAGACCTACCAAGTCTATAATTGAAGATCATGTTGGTTATTTTAATATTGAACCATTTAATGGAAAAGACACTACAACTGCACAAATAGCAAGAATGAAAGTTTTAGTAAATTCAAATGGAGAGATTATATCTGAACAATATAGTAAACTATATTATCTAGATGATTATGAAATGTATATCGGTGTAAAAGACACTCCATTGACAGTAATCGATAAAGATGAAAAAGTATTGTTTAATCCAAAAAGATCCTATGATGAAATATATTATCCTGACGAAGAATACGGTAGAATTCTAGTTACTAAAGATCTTAAATGTGGTTTTGTAGACTTTGAAGGAAACGAAGTTATTCCTCTAATATATGATAGTGTTTATGAATTTTCTGATGGTCTTTCAAGGGCAGTAAACAATGACAAAAATGGATTTATAGACGTAGATGGAAATGTAATAATCGATTTAAAATATAAAGAAGCTGAACCATTTATGAATGGACTTGCACCAGTTAAGGAGGATGAAAACTATTACTATATAAATAAATCAGACCAAAAACAATTTAATCAAGAATACAAATTTGCTGGAAGATTCTCTTCATCAGGATATGCTAAAGTTATCACTCTAGATGGAGACAATGCGATAATAAATTCTAAGGGAGAAATCCAATTTAAATACTCTGACGAAATGCAAATTGATGATTTTACTTTTAAGGATGTTACAACTTATAGATATGAAGACCATGTTGGATTGATTGACTGCGAAGGTAATAAATTCCCTTATCCATTTATTGATAGAATATATTTAAATAGAGAGTCAGACTTAAATCTCTACGTTGGTACTTCAGGTAAATACGGCTATATACGTGACAATGGCGACATTGTAGTTCCGGATATTTTTGATGATGCAACTGAGGCTGATGCTGACAATCATGCCTTTATAAAATCATATGTAGATGAATTAGAAGAAAATGTATGTGCTTATATGAACCTAGAAACTCTTGATTATAAAACTTTAGATGCTGATTTTAACTTTAACACTTTTGATAAGTCGACAGGTTACTCTGTTGTGAGAAATCACCAAGGCATATATGAAATAATGGACGAAAAATTTGAAAAAGTAAGTAAAAATCTATATTCTTTCCTTTCATCATTTAATGAAGGATACGCAATAGCAAGTGTTTACCCAGGATACAATCTAATAGATAAAAATGGGAACGAAATAGAAGCTAACGAAAATTGTGAAATAAATTACTACAGTAAGAAAATTGTATTTGAAGAAAAGAAATAATATAAAAATAAATACACTATTAAAAATAGAATTATAAAAAACATGGACTTAAACCAGAGGCAAATATTTGCCTCTGGCTTAAGTCCTAATATTTTTATAGTAATTTTTTTAGATTTTGAATAAAATATCTACAGTAAAACTATCTTAAAGAAAAATCTTATTTTTCCAAATATTCCAATATATCTTCGTAAACTACATCATTATCTTTTTCATTCAATATTTCATGTTTCATATTTGGATAAGTCTTTGATGATATATTCTTATATCCAATATCTGATAGGAAATCTAGACTAGATTTCACACCATCTTTACCTTTTGTTATGATATCATCTTCTCCAACCATATTGTAGATTTCAAGGTCTGGATTATTTATCAAATACTTAGATTTATTTCCTAACATCATATTTAATTCAATTAAAGCTCTTGAATAAGCGATTTTAAAATTGGATATTCGCATAGGATCATTATCTTTGTATTCGATATTTTCTTGATTGTAACTTATAAAGTCAGAGTCCTCAGCTCCTATAATTTTGTATATTAACCTACTCTTAGTTTGTTCTCCGAAATAGAAGCAGAAAATATTTTCGAAAAACACACCTAACCATGCAAATTTATTTACAGGAACAGTACCTGTTATAATCAATTTATTTAGTAAGATGTCATTTTCTCTTAAAAATAATCTAGCTATCATAGACCCCATTGAATGACCAATCATATAGTATTTTAAGTCAGGATATTTTTCTTGCATGTAACGAGCGACCATTACTTCATCATCTACTAGCTCTTGACCACGAGCCATATAACCATTAGGATATGCACTTGATATAGATTTACCATGACCTCTGTGATCATCCATTACAACAATATAATTATTATCATTTAAAAATTTAGCAAAATCCATATAATTTCCAGAATGTTCAGCTACTCCATGAACTATATGTACTATGCCTTTAGGATTGTCGCAAGTGAGTATTCTTACAAAAAGATCAAAACCATCAGTATTTGTCAAATACAATTCTTCATAATTATCTTCTTCATAGACGGTATAACGTTTGAAAAACTTTTTGGACATTCCTAAAGATTCATATTTTTTTTCTTTTATCCAATAATAAATTTGAGGGATAAGTAAAATTACTAAAATGATAGATATTAAATACATTGAAAACTCCTTAAAATTATTCATTTATAATAATATAATCATACCCTGAAAATTTATAGGTAAGCAAATGAGAGATATTACTTTTTTTAGTCATTATTATAAAACATATCTTTAATATTGATATTCACTTTATCTTTCATTGAAGTATAAGACGCAAAGTGATATAATTTTAACCAAAGATCACACATTATGTGATATATACATATAAATATATTATTAGTATTTTTAAGGAGAGATTAATATGAATACAATGCAAAACCGAAAAAGTGGTTTTATATTTGGAAAGTATAAGAAAAATTTTATACTTTTTATACTAATAGCGGCTATGATATTAAATTTTCCAATTGTATCAAGAGCTGAATCTCTAAATGATTCGGAAATCGAGTCTTTAGAAGAATTAAAAAACAATTCTGTAGAAGACTCTTCAGAGCTTACAGAAATCGATTCTGAAAAAGAAACAAAAGAAGAGTTAGAAAAAAACTCTGCAGAGGAAACTTTAAAACCTACAGAATCTGAAGATAAAGCAACTTCAGAAGAAGCTGCAGAAAATGATTCTAAAGAAGAGGATGTAGATAAAGTAAAAGTGGAATCTGAAAAGGAAGTTGAAGAACAAGGTAGTTCTAATTCGAAATCTATTGACGAATTAGAAATAAGTGCTGTAGAAAAACCTGAGCAACAACTAGCAATCAACAATGTCAATGGAGTACTAGAAGTATCTTCTTTTGAAGAACTTAAGGAAGCTATTGTCCAAGCGGGAAATGAACAAACTACTATTAAAATCATGAAGAGCTTTGATTTTACTGAAAGTTTGACTATAGCTAAAAATCAAGACATTATCTTGACTGCAGACAATGAAAGAAGAGAGGATGTCTGGAATCCTATTAAAAGACCTGCCGACTATGCTAATCAAGGAGAAGCTAAGCAAAGAGAGATAATTGAAGAAGGTAGAGTTAGAGGACAAGAAGCTTTAGAAAGATCTGATTTAGAAAAAAATCCGCTTCCATCAGAAAATCGTGGAGATAAGATTATAAAAAGAGCTAGTAATTTTACTAATAATAGTTTATTTAGAGTCAATGGTAAATTAACTTTGGGAACAGAAGACTCAGCTATTTACATTGATGGTAATAAAGATGAAGTTCAAACTGAATTTGACAGTTATGGTTCTGTGATAAATATCGATGGCCAAGTAACTATGAAAAATGCTGTAATTATGAATTCATATAACAAGCATGGATATACTGGACCGGTTAAAGTAAATTCAGGTGCTAAGTTCATTATGGAAGGTGGTAGAATTTCTAATAATACTTCTTTTGAACAAATAGACCAAGACTATTACCGTCCAACAGCTGCTGGAGCAGTTTATATAAGACCAGGTGGAAGTTTTACTATGAAAAATGGTCTTATTGATAACAACCATGGAGGATTAACAGGGGGAGTTTTCGCAGGTGACCTTTGGGGTTCAAGTGGAAATCCTGCTGAAGTCACTATAAATGGTGGTATTATTGCTAATAACCAATCAGCGACAAGATTCCAAATGGGTGGAGGATTAAACGGTTTTCCAAAATCAACGATTACCATGACTGATGGTATTATAGCTGGAAACAAGTCATTTGGAACTGGTGGAGGTATAGGTGTATCTTCTCAATACATAGGTAGTTCAAGTAATATCTTAGGTGCTGAAAAGGCATCAGTAAATAAAGATTATAAGAAATTTATTAAAGAAAGTAAGGCAGAAGCTCATATAGATGGTGGATTAATTTATAAAAACAGAGCAATGACCTCTGGTGGTGGAATCTATGTAGACAGTAATGATGTGAAACTTGATAGGACAATGATTTTAGATAATCAAGCTTCAAGATTTGGAGGAGGGGTTTATGTTTCTTTCCCACCAATTACACAAAAATTAGAAGACATACTTATTACTGAAAATAAAGCATTTGGACAAGTAACTTCTAGCATAATTGGTGGAAGCAACGGTGGTGGACTATGGAATTGTCCAACAGGTTTTGTCCATATTGGTGATGGTCATAGTGTTTATGTCTATAACAATGAAGCTACTAGTTATGGTAAAGATATTACATTTTCTGAAAAAACTTGGTTTTTCAATTTAAATGGTATCAATATTAAAGATGAATTCTATTCACATATTTCACCAGTTACCAAAGAAAAAAATATAATCAAATTTATAGAAGATGGAAAGGTAAAAGAAGAAGGAGTCGAAATTCCAGAACGTCTTTCTTATCATTCTTTATATACACATTTAAAAACTCATTATAGTGATGAACTTATTAAAGAGGCGTGGTCAAATTCTAAAACTTTTGTTTTAGGAAATCAAGCTAACAATGGTGGTGGAGTAGGATCGAACGCTAATATAACAACACCAAAAGATAATGGTGACTATGCTATTGAATTAAATAAAAAATGGGATGAAAAAATTGATAAAAATAAAATTCCAAGAGAAATTAAGGTTAATTTATTTATTGTCCCTCTAGATAAAGATTATGATTATGTAAAAGCTAATTATGGAAAAGACAATAATCTATTTAAATATGGAGAAATTACCTTAGGGGAAGAAAATAATTGGCATAGCAAGTTCGATACTAATTACTTCAATGGTGCGAACAAGAAAGAAATTTTAGAAAAACTAAAAATAAAAGATTTTTCTGATATAGGTCTTCCAGATGAGGCTTATAGCATGGACAAAGGTCTTCCTTTTACTGCAGAAGAATTAGAACAAAAAGGATATAAATATTTAGCTGTAGAACAAGGTGAAGACTTTGTAGTAGATATGGTTGAAACTAAAGGCGAAGCTAAAAATACGGTTAAGGCTGGCGGATTAGAAATTGAAAGAAAATATCATGAAGATTATGATGACGAAACTGCCCGTAAGGATAAAGACCTGTATTTATACGTATACAATCCATCAACTAAATCTCTTACTAGGATAGCTCAAACTAAAATAGGAGAGTCTACTGGTGGAAAAGCTGAGATTTATCATCCAATTTTACTAAAAGAAATTTCAGAAATAAAATATTATGGAGAAAATCGTAAATTCACAGAGTATGAAGGATGGGGTAGTGTAAAAGGCTACCACAATAAAAATCAAGGATATGCATTTATACTCACAGAAAATGAAGATGGAACGCTTACCTTAGAAATACCTTATTTATGGGTTTCAGGATATGCTGAAAATGTTGGATTTACTGCCCATAAGCTCGATGAAACTAAAGATATAACTAAGGAAGGAAAATCTCATAACTTCACACTTACAAACTCTGAACATGGAAGATTAAAAGTGAAAAAAGACTGGGAAAATATCAAAAAAGAAGATATTCCAGAATCTATTGATTTATATCTACTTTTAGATGGAAATAAAATTGTTGAACAATTTGATAAAGAAGGTAAGCCTATTTATAAAAAACTTACTCTAAATAAGGAAAATAACTGGGAAGGTCAGTTCAATAATTTATATAATATGTTTTTAGATGCTGGTAGATATACGATAGAAGAAAGTTCAGGGATATTTGCTCCAGAATTTATTAAAAAATCTAATGATTATAAAATACGTATAGCTTATGCTTCTACATTCCGTGAAGAAGGTCAAGATGAAAATTATGTAACATCTACTAGTGGACATTTCAGATCCCATATTTACAAAAATGAAGATGGTACTTACAGAGATATAAAAATGAATCTATATCTTGAAGATAAGTTAATTGATCAAAAGGGATTTGAATTTAATATACACGAATATGACGGATTAACATATGCAGATCTAAAGGATTATGTAGAATTTGAAGCTGTTAAAATAAATAATTATGGTCAATCAATACCAGTAAGATATTATGATTTGTTTACTAATGAACCTGGACTTGAGGAGTATAACTTCTATTTAAGAAAAGATGAAAATGGAGCATATGCTCTTTATCTTCCACGTCTTGTGATTGATGGGGTGCCATATTCTGATTTATTCATAACTGAAAAATTAGAATCAAATCTACCTTATGATAATCATGAAAGAATCAATTTAATAAACCCAATCAAAGATGATGAAGATTATCAAATAAAAGTAGTAAACCATTATAAACCAAGCCGTGAAATTGAAATTTCTAAAAAATGGATTGGAGAAAAAAATAATATTCCTGAAGAAATAACAGTAGTATTGACTGACAATGAAGGTAATCGAGAAGAAGTTAAACTTACAAAAGAAGATGGTTGGAAAAAAGTTTTAACGAATATAGATAGAAAACTTAAAAATAAGGTGCATTCTGTAGAAGAAGAAAAAATAGATAATTTCGAAAATGATATTAAAGTAAGCAAAGTTATTTTAAGAGCTACAGGTAAGGATGCTAAAGGTCAAGATATTACACTTGATTACTCTAATGATGAATTGATAAAAGTTCTAAAAGAAGGAAACTATCGTTATGAAGTTTTTGAATTAGATGATAAAGATGTAGAATTTTATTCAGATAATTTAGATTCATTCATTAAATTAGAAAAAGAAAATGATGATAGTTACATTATTAAATATGATAAAGAAATTCATTTAAGAGAAGTGTTGCTTGTAGAAGTTACAAACACCTATATTCCACCACAAACTCCACCAGAAAAAGCAAGCGTATCTGTAGTAAAAGTCTGGGAAGATAAGGACAATGTATCAGGAAAGAGACCAAAAGAAATTACAGTAAACTTATATAAAAATGGAGAACTTTTCCAAACAAGAAAAGTAACAGAAAAAGATGGTTGGAAAGTAACTTTTGAAGATCTTGATAAATACGAAGATGGTAAGGAAATAAAATATACAATAGGTGAAGAAAAAGTTGATGGATACACAAACAAGATAAGTGGAAATGCAAAAGATGGTTTTGTATTAACAAACACTATTAAACCAGAAATTCCACCACAAACTCCACCTGAGAAACCAAGAAAACCAAGAAATGCAAAGACTAGTGATGATTTTTCACGTATATATCCATATGTATTAGTTTTATCTATTATAAGTCTTGCTTATATTTTCAGAATGAAAAATAAAGATAAAAACTACGATAAATAAATCTAATATAAATATATAAAAATCTAAAAAACACACTCTGAGAAAAAATCAGAGTGTGTTTTGTTTATTGTTCACTTTAGTGAGTTGAGTGAACGAAAGTGAACGAAACAATAAACCACCTGCTATGCAGGTGGAGGTAATTTAAATTACATTTTTATAATCAAGAGAAGTTCAGTTAACCTAAAATTAAACCTATAATAATTGCTGTATTTACACCAATAAGGAATAATATATCGATATAGGAAAAATCGATTTTAAAAGCTACTCCTCTTTCAGCATTCTCGCTAAAACCTCTAGAAACCATTGCCATAGCTAAACTCTCTGATCGTTCTATGGAATGCACTACCATAGGAAGCAAGTACTTTGTTGAAAGTGGATTTGCATGTATTCCTCTAATTTTAGCAGAGCCTCTTACTATATTATATTCGTTTTTAATTATTGGAAAGAAGTTGTATGCTGCTAAAATACTGTAAGCAAATTTAGGTGGCAGCATAAATTGTTGCATAAGACTCATTATTAATTCAAAAGAATTTGTGGTATAGGCAAAAAGAAATCCGATACCTCCATATGCTAGAATTCTACTTGATAATATTAATCCGTTTTCTATAGATGACGAATATATTGGTTTATTAATAAATGAAAATATTATATCTCCTGAAGATTCTTCCCCTGGGAATAACATTCCTGTTGTAAATATTGCAATTGTAGCAATTATAAGAGAGATTATAGATAAAAGGATTTTTTTTGCATTTGTTCTAGAATTAATTAAAGTAAGAGATATACAAATGAAAAATATTAAAAAATTCATGTTTTTAACGTATTTAATTGATAACAATATAGAAGCTATTATCATTGTAAGCATCTTGTATCCTGGATTAAGTTTTTTTATCATTTTATAATATCCTTTTTTCGTTTATATATTACTGTATGAAGTCAAGAAAAACTATTTATCATAAATTATATTTTTCATTAATTTGCTTTGTTTTTCCTTGATTTCAAGAAATTCTTGCTTACTAATTTTTCTTACCTCTCCATTTGAAACTACATAAATATGATGAGCTAAAGATTGAGCTAAATCTAAATCATGGGTTGAAATAATGGTAGATAGACCTTCTTTTGATTTTTGATTTAGTAAGTTTAAAATGTTTTTTGTAGATTTCTCATCTTGTGCATATGTTGGCTCATCAAGTAATAGTAAATCTTGATTGCATGAAATCATAGAAAGTATAGCAAGACGTCTTTGTTGACCTTGACTTAATTCGTATGGTGAAGCGTTTTTAAAATCTAATAAATCAAAATTTTTCAAAAAAATCTCCGCAATACTTTCAATTTCAGAGTATGATTTTTTATTTAAATTATTATTTTCTATACTTAACTTTATTTCATCAATAACTTTTGTAGTTAAAAATTGAAATCTAGGATTTTGAAATACTAAACCAACTTTATCATGGTGAGTAATTTTACCTTTAGATTTTATTAATTTGGCCAAGGCAAGCAATAATGTTGTTTTTCCTGCACCATTCTCTCCTAAAAGAACATGACATTCACCTTGTTTTAAAGACAAATTAACATTTTTTAATATTGGAGTTTTATCATATTCAATAGAGAGATTATCAACATTTAATAATTCTTTAGCATTGGAATTAATTTTATTTGGAGAATAATTATTATAGAATTCTTCATCATAAAAAATTCCTAAGCGATTAAAGATTTCTTTATATTTATCAATTTCTATAGCATTTATATTGTTTTCTACAATTTGTCCGGCATTATCCATTAAAATTAAACTATCAATTATTGATAACCAAAAGTTTGGATTATGATCAACTATTAAAAAACCTATACCTTTTTCTCTCAGTTTTTTTAATGTTTTTATCACCATTAATCTTGAGTTTGGATCTAAATTAGCAATGGGTTCATCTAAAATTATAAATTCAGCTTCTGTTGCTAAAGATGTAGCCAATGCGATTTTTTGTTTCATACCACCTGAAAGAGTGTGGATAGGTTGATCTTTAACATCTTGTAAATCTACAATTGAAAGAAGTTCATCAACTTTTTTTGTATAATCACCTTGATAATTTATATTTTCTAGTGCAAAAAGTATTTCGTTTGAAGGGGTATCCATACAAAATTGATTATCAGGATTTTGAAATAATATAGAAAGTTTTTTAGCTCTTAAGTTAGCTTTATATTCTTCTATATTTTTACCATCCAATAAAATTTCACCATCTATATAACCTGCATGTTCAGGATATAACCCGGATAAGCAATAGGCCAAACTGGATTTTCCACATCCGGAAGGACCCATTAAAAGTACACTAGAGGATTTATTGAATTTCAAATTAATATTATTAAGTGTATTTTCTCCATTTTTTTCGTATTTGAATGATAAGTTTTCTGCTTCTAAAAAGTAAGATTTTTCCATTATTTTCCTACTGCATATGATTTAAGTAATTTCATTTCAGCTAATATATCAACTAGTTTTATAGGAATATATCCAGCAAAAATTAAGGTTGAGATCATTCTTACTACGAAGAATAGAAGGATTATTGGTAATGATAATTTACCATATCCTGATCTAATGAAAGACCATATAAATGATGTGATACATGTACCAATTGCTGCTAAGTATACAGTTTTATGGTCCCATTTTTTATATCTATATCCTGCAAATACAAGTTCTGCTCCTAGCCCTTGTACTATTCCAGAAACTATAACCATTGGACCGAAAAAGTTTCCTAAAAGTACTTCTATAACCGCTGCTAACACTTCTGTAATAACAGCAACTCCTGGTTTTTGAATAATGTACGCTGCGAATGTTACTGCCATTAACCAAATACCGAATACAATCTCATGTCCCATAGAACCTATTCCCATTGGAGTAAAGAAACCTACTAATGTAGTTGAAAAATATACTACACCTAGATAAACAACTCCTAATACAACTGATAAAATGGATACCATGATAACATCTTGTAAAGTTAAAGTATTTTTTTTCATATTAATCCTCCACTGTTGGACTATTTACAGAAATAGTAAAGTGAATAATATAGTGTGAAATTCTGTCCTCTAAATATTTTGTAATTTCACCAAAATAATCAAAAATATCTTGTATATCGCCTTCTAATCTTGTAGCGTAATGTATGGATTTAGGATTTAATCCTTTATCTTTTGCACGGTCTACTATGTCATAAATTTCTTTCATATAATTATCATTTCCCATTGGATATAAAGAGAATTTGCATAAAGCTGGGAAGTGTTTGTCTTTTATTAATTCTTGATTAGGTGATTTACCTTCTATTCCCATTTTTACATCCCCGCTACTATCGCCAGGACATCCTTTTGAAATTAGTCCTTCCATTGTCATATGAATATCTTCTTTGTAAGCATTGATAAATAAAGCTTCCACAGCATCTACAACATATTCACTCTTACCTCTATAAATGGTAGATAGGGCGTCGGTTTCTGACCATACATTTGAGATATCTGTTTTCTCTAAAGCAGATAATATGATATCCACAAAATTATCAGTCATAGGATATAAAGAAAATCTACATCCTGTAATATTACTATCAATGTCGCAAGTTAAGTTTTCTTGGTTTAAATCTTTACTCATTTTTTCCTCCTAAAATTTTGTATAAAAAAAGACTACCTTATAGGAAAGTAGTCTTAGCAATCAACTTATAGCATTTTAAATAATAAAATATATATCTAAATATCATAGATAGATATATAGATAAAATTGATTTACTTTATTAATTATAGACTTTCTTCCCTACGTTGGTTTTAACCAAATCAGGTTCTATGGGTCTAGATTACTCTATCTCAGCTAATAAGCTCCCCCGAAATTATCTTTTTTCTATATCAAGGTTAACATAGTATCTTTTATAATACAAATGTTATGTTATTATCAAATATTTATCATATTTACTTTCTTAAGCGTTTTGAGAGAATACATTGATAAATAGAGTTAAAACTTTAGTTATGCTATAATTAAAACAGGATAAATCTTGATAACAGCTATTCTAAGATAAGTTTAGAATAGTTTTATTAAAATAAATTTTTAAATATCAATGGAGGTTTGTATGATAGAATGCCCTAAATGTGGAAGTGAATATGGATATAGTGATGGTACAGCATACAATTGTCCAGAATGTTTTCATATTTGGACTGAAGCAGATCTTGAAAAAGAATTAGAATCTAAGAAGAAATTTGATAGCGTGGGAAATGAATTAAATGAAGGTGATGATGTGACTATAGTTTTAGACTTAAAACTTGGTGGCGACACTATAAAAAGAGGAACTAAAGCTAAGAATATTCAATTCCTTGATAAAGAAGTGGATGGTCATGATATTCAAGGTAGAGTAGATGGTTTTGGAAATTTATATCTAAAGACTTCAGTTGTTAAAAAGCTTTAATTGTTAAATATTTTAGATTTAGTATATATGAAATAAAATTGAAGGGTCTTAAATAGTAATAAAGAAGGGAGTTTCAACGATGGATAAAAATAACTATGACGCAGTATATGATATTATTTTAAGCTCTAACAATATTGTTTTCTTTGGTGGAGCAGGTGTGTCAACAGCGAGTGGAATCCCTGATTTTAGGTCAGCAACAGGTTTGTATAATAGAAAAAATGATACAGGGTATAGCCCGGAATATATGTTGAGCCATGATTTTTTAATTGATAATCCAGAAGGGTTTAGTAAATATTATAAAGAAAATTTAATCTATGAAGATGCAAAGCCAAGTATTACTCATAAGGTGCTTGCAAGATTAGAAAAAATGGGTAAGTTAAAGGCTGTTGTTACACAAAATATAGACAGTCTTCACCAAATGGCTGGAAGTAAAAATGTATTAGAAATTCATGGAAATTTAAGAGATTATTATTGTATGAATTGTGGAAAAGAATATGAAGCAAAAGAAATTCTTTCTACTAAAGGGGCAAATTACTGCGATTGTGGTGGTTATATTAGACCTGATGTTACACTTTATGGAGAAGGTTTGAATCAAGATATTGTAAATCAAGCGGTAATTGCTATTGCAAATGCTGATGTATTAATTATAGGTGGGACATCCCTAGTTGTATATCCTGCAGCAAGTTTTATTAATTTTTATAGAGGAAATAAATGTATACTAATCAATAAAGAACAAGGTGGAAATGATGGAATAGCGGACTATCTCATCCATGATGATTTAGAGAAATTCTTTAGAGGATTGGAAGAAATGTTGGATAAATAAGGTAAAAACAGTAAATACATTCTGAAATCATAGTGTGTTTACTGTTTTTAATGGTTCTAAAATATCTGTTGGGGGTGCTGACTCCTAGCAGATGTTTTCTTTTTAAAACAAAAAAATTGCACTTATTCGTAAAATTCCTTAAAATTTAATCACGACAACTAAAGAAAGGAGAACAAATA
>JAEZZN010000072.1 GCA_023418535.1 Bacillota bacterium
CCATTGCGGCCCATACAGGGGCAGGCGTTTTTTACTCGAGTGGCGCTCCCAGCCGAGTTTGATCAATACCTGGCGGATACGGGTGGAGTCCATCGCGGTAAGGTCTGCCCGGTTCTTGCCCAAGCACACACACCAGATCTCCAGGTTCGACACGACCTGACGTTGCACGGTTCCGTCTTGAGTCACCTGTCCGAACTCGCTCGCCCCCTCCAGGTAGTTGCGGCGGGCATACAGGTCCATCTCATCCCAGTCCTCAGGTAGGAGGGTGTCGAGGTAAGCGTGGATGAGTCCTTCACGCTCGTCGGTTTCTATTGCCTGGTGCTGGCGAGCTAGAGCAGCCTGTTCTAGATGTGCTTCGAGGAACAGCGGCTCACCGGCACGTACATGGGTGAGGGTTTCTGCCCATACCTGGTCGATCACTTCTTCGGTGATATCCCAAGACTTCAGTGCGCCGGCACCGGGTGTGACGACGGGCCAGAACCTGCGGTTACCGGTGGTGTCTCGTAGGTATCCGCTCTCTGCGTTAGTGGTGCCAAAGAACACGCACTGCCTGGGGTGTGGGGTGGCACGCCGGCCGAACGCAGCCCGGTAAATATCGTTTTGTCGGCTCAGGAATGAGCGTAGGGCGAGCACATCGCGGTTGGCACCAAGCTGACCACGGGCCGTCTGGACCCGAAGAAGATGCTGCGTATCCGCAACAAGTCTGAGACTCAGCGTCAGCTGGTTGACGAAGTGCAGGAAGTTTACCGTTCACAGGGTGTGGACATTCACTCCAAGCACATCGAAGTTATCGTGCGCCAGATGCTACGCCGCGTAACTGTCCTGGATGATCCGGGCGACACCGAGCTACTTCCGGGCCAGCTTGTTGACGAGGTCGAGTTCAAGCGCATCAACCGTGCAACGGTTGCTGAAGGTGGCCGCCCGGCCGCTGGACGTCCTGAACTCATGGGTATCACCAAGGCTTCGTTGGCAACCGACTCCTGGTTGGCAGCCGCGTCGTTCCAGGAGACCACCAAGATTCTGACCGAGGCCGCACTGAGCGGTAAGTCGGATCCGCTGGTTGGCCTCAAGGAAAACGTCATCCTCGGTAAGCTCATCCCGGCTGGTACTGGACCGCCGCGCTACAACAACATTCGCGTTGAACCCACCGCAGAAGCGATGGCTAACGCTGATTACGTTGAAGCCGACTTCCAGATTGGCGAGGTTGACGAGGACTTCCTTGCATCCCTGGATTCGATCGACTTCGGAGCAACATTCTCCGATCCGAAGTACCGCTAAATAGGACGAGACCTGTCCGATCCCTTAGAGTTCAGACAGCCCTGGAATAACCGGACAGTTTGACACATGGGACCTAGACAAGGAGGGCATGAACCCGAAAGATTTTCGGGTTCATGCCCTCGAGTCATTTCTAGAGCAGGGGTTCCCACTTCGCCAATGGTCGTCCACCGGGTACGTGGTTCCAAGGCTCGCCCTCGCTCATGGGAAGGGATAGTAGTTCGGGGATGAAGCTCTTTACGACGCGAAAACCCGCATCGGACACCGGTTCCGGAAGTCGTGCGGTGAGGTCGACCCAAATGTGGCTGGCTCCCGCGGCGGTGACATCCTCGCTGGTCAGCAAGACTTCTTCGTGGTGAGCTTGAACACTTGTAAGTTTCGCTTCCTCGTCCCAAACCTTCCACGCAGATACGCCGTGTGTGCTCGCCCAAAAACTCATGCGACGCTCACTTAGATCTGCGAAGGTATCGGTAGCTACGCCCTCAAACTTGTCTTGGTTTCGCCCCGTCATTTCAAGGAGTAGCGCCCCAACTTGTAGAGCTTCAATACATGCGTGCAGTGCAGCGCACGCGGGGCAGGTTTTTAGTGAGCTTCCCACTGCCGCGTAGTTGTCGTGGACATTCCACGCAACATAGGTCCATGCTGATCCGATGCGAGATTTTACGCGGTATAGGTGCAGTGGAAAGCTCTGTTGCAGCTGCTCGAGCTTTCTGGTGGATCGGCACCGGACGTCAATCGACTGGACGCGCTCTATTTCACCGAGACCGTTCCATGCGTGCGTCACGGCGTCGCGTTCGATTAGCTCACGCAAACTCGAGTCGATAGCCGCCTCAAGCCCGATGTGTGATGCGGTTCCTGACGGCGTGCCAAACCAGCGTCGCCCTTGCGCAGTCTTGCTGGTAGGTAGGTTGACCCACTCCGCGTCTACCAGTACGACGTCGGTAACCGTCTGACCGTCTTTCGTCCTTACGCGCTGAGCGCGAATCCACTTTGTATCGTTCGCGGGAGAGGGAAGCCGAAGAGCCTTTGTAATCCGAGGCAGACCCGCGTCTGCTTGGTCAAACGGCCGGACAAGGTTGCCGTCTGCATCGCCACTGGACTCGCCAAGGTTGCCGTCTGCATCGCTGCGGGGGCCACCAAGGTCGTCATTTGTTCCGACAGAATGCCGTCCAAGATCCCCAGAGGAACCTAGATGCGGACGTAGCGCGTAGCGTTCGACAGCTTCGCCGACACCGCGACGCAAAACGCCCGCCATAGTGAGGTCCCACGCCCCAACCCGGTCGTCGACGCCGAAATCGTCCGACCCAAGCCGCTGCCCCACGTCAATGATCAGGTTGTAAATCGTCGGAACCGATTCCACCGCTGCCAGTTCATAGCTGGAAACCAGGCCTACCTCGGCCTCGAGAAGCTTCGAAAACAACTTCGGGTCACGCATACTGCGACGCCATCTCCTCAAAAACCGCATCCAAGAACGCGGGGCTAACAGTTCCCAGCGGGAGCATGTTTCCCGACCACTGGCTCAGCGTTTGCTGCACGAGCACCTCACGATCGACACTTGCCATGCGCTCCGTCGCAGCGGCGTTCAGCGGCCCACCAATCCTCGTGACAAAGTCCGTTAGAGACTCGCCCAACTCATTTTCAAGTCGCGATAAAGCCGCTTTCGATCCGTATCCAAATTCACCAATACGCGACATGACAGGATTCACGAGGGCGATGCTGGCTTCAAGTTTTGTTACATCAGCAAGCGAGGATAACTCATTGGCAAGATACCAAAGCGGCCAGACCCAAACCGTATGGGATTCTTGAAGCTGTACCTGATGCGTTCGGGCGGACAGCTTTGCAATGCTAGCCATCAGGGATTGATCTTCCCCCGCTTGTTCCACGCCAAAAACTTGCCTCGCATACCGACTGGCATCGCTAAACATGTCTGCGAACCGCTCATGATCCTCAGCGTTAGCCACTGAAGCTACTCCTGCAGTTCTCAAGACAATTTCGAGGACGCCATGCAGAACCTGTTGCCTGCTGAGGTGTGCGTACACATTTGGAAAGTGCTGATACTCAAACGGCTCAGCATGTCTGCGCATTACGAGCCGGCGCCGATGTGGACCTACCTGCAGGACCGCATTCACATTGGCCTCAGAACCCGTCCCAAGCGTGGTGGGAATCAGCGTGACACAACTGCGGTTTCCTTGCGGAATCGTAGCGATACCAGCACGGCCTCGTGAAACGTATGGACGAATATTTTCGTCTTCATTCCAAATCGCAAGCTTTACTTTGTCGAGGACGCTACCGCCCCCAAACGCATGCACGGCCTCGTGCTGCGCGGTGAGCTTTGAGATTTCTTCGATCTGCTCCAAAGTGCACGACGCGGAGACAGGAAGAGTCACATCAGCAGAGCTCTTGAAAGCCTGAACAGAGTCTGGAATGCCCAGATCGTCCCAGATCTGGTCGTAGATGAAGAGCGTCATTGCGAACCCGTCTTGACCTCACCGATCGAGACTAGATCCCGCAGCCCATCGTCGAGGCGTCTGACAGCTTCTTTCCACGTGGCTACAGGCAAGGTAATGGGAGGAATGACCTGAATGCCACCCTCTGACGGCTGCACGGAAATGCCGTGGGAGAGGAAGTGGTCGTGGAGCTTTAACCCAGAAAAATCGTCGCTCGGTTCTTGCAACAGGTTCTTGGGGACTCCCAGGAATCTAAACAGTCCCTGCCCTCGAAGCTCGCAACCGTAACGGTTAGCGAGGTCTCTTAGATCGGATTCGACAGTTGCGTTCAGCCGGTCATAGATGGCTTCAATATCCACCGAATTGAGGAAATCGAGGACGCCAAGAATCGCAGCGGTAGCCATAGGGGAGCCCGCCTGGGTCTCACCGTGAACGAACATTGAATCCGCTTCCACGAACTCATCTGTCACAGATGGGGATATAACCATGAGGGCGCTTGCCTCAGTGCCGTTCGTAAGACCCTTCGAAAAACCAATGACATCGGGAGGTTCATGCCAGCCAAGCGAGGCGGCCAGCTTTCCGAGCCGGTAGAACCCAACTGCGACCTCGTCGGCTGCAAGCAGGAAATCATGTTCGCGTCGGGCTTGGAATATTACGTCCAGGACGTCTGCGCTGAGGGGGTACGCGCCTGTTCCGAGTAGCGGCTCAAGCATCACGAGCGCAACGGTTGAGCCGCGTGTTTGAAAGAAATCTTGCCACGGTTTTGGATCATCTGCGGGCAGGTGAACGTAGCGCGGAGATCGCGCTCCATAAAGTGCCTGGTTCAGATCATCGCCCGATAGTTGCATCGAATTGATCGTCATGCCGTGGTAGCTTCCCGCCGCACTAACGACGGTCTTGGCGCGGGGATTTCCAGTAAGTGCAGCCCGATGCAAGGCCAGCTTCACAATCGAATCATTCAGGGCTGACCCACTGGTAGAAAACACGACAGCGCCCTCGGGCCACCCAATTTTTTGAAGCATCCGCTCAGCAACCTCGTGGGCATCCGGATGGGAATGACGAAACAGCGTGGCGTAGTGAAGCTTGGAACAAACCTGATCAATACGATCCGCAACAAACCTGTTGCCATAGCCAAAGTTCACGTTCCACAGGCCACTGGTCAAACAAATGGCTTGATTTCCGTCCGCAAACGTCAGTTCATAACCATCCACGCCTGTAATCATTCGGGCAGGATTACCCATTTCCGAGGGCGGCAAGAGTGCTTCCCAGAGCATGTTACTCCTCAGCGCTCACGATGAATGACGTGGTTCTCTCATCCATTCCCGTGGCGCTCTTATACTCGCGTTCGATACGTTCAACTAATGAAAAGCCGGCGGAGTGCAACTCAGCTGCGAGCGTGTCAGCTGCAAGGTTCAAGACGGTTGACCGATAGATCCGGGCAGACGCATTCGGCTTTCCGACCGGCAAAACAATAAAGCCGATTTCCCGGGCAGAATCATTCGCAATCGAGGTGTCGTAGAAAAAGATGACATTTTCACGCCCTCGTAAATTCGCCTGTCCGAGATTGATGAGCCTATCCACCCCCGCAAGTGATTCTGAAGTGGACGCGTAGAACAGGCCATTTTTCTTAAGTGCTTTTCGTGCGGAAGAAAATATGGTCTGGCGTTGGTCTTCATCGAAAAGGCGAGCAGTACCCGCGCCGAAGATTAGAAGATCGAAAGTTTCAGGCTCCGGATCCCACGTTAAAAGGTTTTCTTGAATTGCGAGGACGCGGTCGGCTTCTAATCCCATTTCGCTTGCTCTTTCAACCAATGCACCAAGTAGGACGGGTGACGAGTCAAGCGCCACGTACTTCTTGACTTGGCTAGGGGGCAGGCTGAATAGGAGCCGGCCTTCTCCTGAGGCAAGCTCGCCGACTACTGCGTCTGAACGTAGGAGCGTACCGGCTTGCTTGACCTCAGAAGTTTCGGCCTCATCATTGCGCACAAAATCTCTGTAGAGTTGCGCGCCTTCGCCTTTGTAGAGATCTCGGCTTCCTCTATCCGACAGGGTCCTCGCAAACAGAGAAGCGATGTTCTCAACGGTCATACGTGAACTATCTTCCGCAGTTCACCACAAGCTTCACTGCGGACCGCGTCATCAAGTTGTGCGCCCGGAAGGTCTGCAAGAAGGCCTGGATTCGTAACGGATAGCACCGCGCGATACATGTCGTACCCAAGGGAAAATATCCGTCCGCTGTTCATATTCATACAGCGGTAGTTCGATCCGTCTCTTGCTAGAAGCAAATCGTTGAACTCACTTGCTGATTCGAGCGGAAGATCGAACACGAAGTCAGAACCGGCACCACGCATCCGCTGCATCATTATTACTGCGCAGACAAGCTGGCGGGACAGGGTTGGGAACTCTTCGCGTACTCGGACAATGGCCTCGGGGATTGGCCACGGCACCTCACCGTTATCGGTGATGACACTGCGCTCAACGTCAAACATTTCCGGTGCGAAACCAGAAAGTTCAAACACTAGCGCACCGTGGTACAGGTATTGTGGCAAGACCCCGGTCTGTCCGAACTCAAGGAGGATGTCTCGAAGGATCTCCTCATCCTCCTCAGTTTCAAAACTAATGTAGGTGGGCCCGAGGATATCCATGTACGGCAAGCCAGAAATCGAGCAGGTTTCCACGATTAGACCGTCAGCAAAAACGGCCTCGTCGCCCTCGATCCCTAAATCGCCAAGTAGCTGGATGTACGGCTGGTCTACGGAGTGTCCGCTGAATAGGACCGTGTAGTTTTGCAAACGATCGGGTGATACCTCGGACCGTACCCACGCGAGCCGCGGACGCTCCTTGGAATAGGTTGTATCAATACCGCTTAGGAGCTGAAATATCCGTGCTTGTACAGTGCTATCCATCTTGCTAGCTTCGCTGGCTAGTCGGTGGGGTGTCCTGCTTAGTTGATTTCACAAGCATGACTGTCCACACGATCAGAGCAAGTTCGATCACGATGGCAACGCCGAGCATGTAGTAGGACTCCAAAATAGCGAGCACCACAATAATTGGCACCATAACGCCCGTCAAAACGGTCGCTAGTTGCATCTGCTTTCGGCTGTTTGAATCTTTCTTCACTGAAATGCCTCTCTGGTAAAATAAAAGTCCTGGAATGCCCTAGGTTTCAAGGGGGAGGCAGCCGGTAATACGGTCAAATTCGCACTACCGGCCGCCTGAAATATCAACTATTTGAAACGCTAAACAGTTGATGGGATTTATTAGGTAACGGCTACGCCTACGCCTACTGCTACTAGGCCAAGGACGATGCCCGTTCCTACTCCCGCAGCCCATTCGCCGAAACCTGGGGCTTCCAGGTCCTCTAGCTCTACTACGCTCAGATCGAGATTCTTCATTACTTTCACCTCCTAAACAGTGATTCTTTGTGATGGGGTAGAAATTTAGTTATCAGGTGACGGCAACGCCGACGCCAATGCCTACCAGAGCCACACCGGTGCCAACACCAGCGAAGAAGTGGCCCCAGTCCCACGGGGTCTCGAGATCCTCGAGCTCCTCAACTGCGAAATCTAGCTTCTGCGACATTTCAGATACACCTCCTCTCATTTGTTTGACTGCACGGGAAATCTTGAAAAATCTGATGCGAATCCGAGCGTGATAGTGTCCAGCACCAGGTAACCAAGTGGTACCGAAGGTGCCTCGAATACTACGGAGCCCGGTTCTTCTATTGGCACGCCCTCATAGGAAGTCATGCGGTAAGCAGACTGCCTGGTTGGAAAGCCTTCCACTTTGATATTTGGCGACAGTGCTTGAACAGGCATGTCGGTGTCTACGACTTCGTCAGTGATAATGGCGGTGCCTAGCGGTTTGCTAGCAAACAGGCCGTCGCGGCGCAGGGTCACACGGGCGTCGTTAGCGGTGGGGGCCTCGAGATTGGTCACAAGTTCGCCATCGGACTCCCAGTAGACACCGGCTGAGCTCACAGGTACGGGCACGAAACCTACCGCAACGGTACTTGCAAGACTGACCGCGGCGATCCAAAGGCGTGCTGTGGTTCCCACACTTTCACGCGGGATACGTGTTGTGCTCAGTCGATAGATTCCACGCAGTATCAGCGCCAATACGACTATGAGAATCGCAGACCCTAGAACAGCCCCCAGTAGTCCGGCACGAGCCCCAGCCAAAGAAGTTGCGAGCATTACCAAGATAACGATCGGCGTGGCTGATGCCGCTAGACCAAACAGCACCGCTGGCAGGCGGAACTGTGCCAGTGTCTGCCACTTCCCACTCAGTAGTGCTACGACTGCCTGCTTCCATTCATCCATTGATCGTGCGCGCAGGTTCGGGACGTCAAGGTACGTCATCAAAGCGATGTAACCGTCGAGCTTGATGAAGGGAACCAGGTTGAGCACGGATCCGAAATAGAGAGCAAGGGAAGCAAGGGCAAGCCAATCCTGACCTTGACCGATCAACGTGTAAGCGATGGTTGCAAGTCCAGCGATTCCGAAAGTGGCATTGACACCCGCCAGCGCCACGAGGGCACGCTGATTCTTCTGTTGAAGTTTCCACGCGTCGGTCACGTCGCAGAAGAACGCAGGGGAGAGGTAAAAGAGCATGATTCCCATGCGTCGAACCTGGCCGCCAAAGTACGTTAGGACTGCGCCGTGTGCGAACTCGTGCACAGATACGCTCACGATTAGGAAGACGAACAGAAGAAGGACTGCGACTGGTGGCTGCGGCGTTGTCAAGGCCTCGTAGAAACTGCCCCACCGGAGTCCGATTGCGAGGAGTCCAACGACCGCAAACAAAATGTTGATGGTAGCAGCCGCTACCAGGAACGATCTGTTCGCAAACCTTTCCAACCATGCGAAGTTCGCCGGCCGATTAAGGATTGCAAACTGAATCGAAAACAGTGAGTTCAATCGAAGACGTGACTTAGCTGGCTGGCCCGTTGATGCGGGGTCGTCGGTTGTCAGTAGATTGAACTGCTTCAGAACTTCGACCGCTTCGTTTAGCTGATCGTCGTCTAGCTCAACCCCGACATAGTCAACTAGAGGTGCGGTTTTTCCGTCCTCGTGCCACTTCAGCACCTTCACCAAATCGGGAGTTATCCGCAGCGGCGTGGAGTCGCCGACAGTGGCAATCCAAGGCATGTCAGGGTTAATCGGTTCTGCTAATTCAAGATTTTTGGGCACAGAAAGATTAGCCATGTGACCTCCTTTGGACTTCAGTAACTGGCGACTTGGCGGTGTTTAGCGGACGAGGACGGTAGCGGACTCAGGCGAATGCGCTTGATTCTTTCTGTTCTTCTCGAGTAGCCCCAGTGGCGGTTGTGGAGACCTTTGGAGAAGCATGGTGCTTATCGCAAATAGTGCGACTAGCCAGAGGGCGAATATGCCAAGCCCCGGCAGGATGTCGAACCTTTCGGGTAGCGATGGATCTTGAACCATTGCAGCCTGGGCGCCGCCGGGCAGCCACTTTCCGAAATGGGGGAACGCGCCGATGATCGCGGACTCAGCGACCGTTTGATAGATGAAGTGCACACCCATTGCGATGATGGTGTTCTTGAAAAGAAGGGCAAGCGCTACGCCCCAAAGAGCACCACTTACAAAGAGGATCATGTAGCCTCTGGCCCACTCTGCTGTATCCATCTGGGGTAGGTATGCGATGTCCTTGCCCTCAAGGAAAAGTCGAGTTGTGATACGCCCGATGACGAGGGTCGCCGCTCCAACGATTGTGCTTAGAACTGCTGAAACTAGCCCCTTGACCGCGATAATCGTGGTGGGCGTCTTGCTTAGTGCAAGTAGGCGGTTCGAGAACTTTGTATCAAAATCGTTTCCGACGATGATGATTGCTAGAAATGTTGTAAATAGGACGCCGCCAAACGGCATTGTGAGAGCCAGCTCGGTTAGCGATTCGGGATCGGTAACGCCTTCTGCGATCTGTTTGGCACCTGTTTCAACTACGCCGAATGTGGAAAGTACAGTCATTGCGGCTGCGATAAAGGTGATTGCCCACAGTGTTGTGGAAACAAACCATCTGCGTAGTTCAGCAAAGAACCACATGTGTGGCTTAAGGGAGCGGGTCATGCTCGAACCTCATTTCGAAGTCGGTTGTATGCAGCTTCACTCGCTCCGGAAACCCCTTGACTGAAGTCAAGTTCCACAAGCTTTCGTCCATGGATTGCATATAGAGAATCGGCGAGTTGATCAATCTCAGTGAGTGTGTGGGTCGTAAGAAGGATTATTTTCCCTGCGTCTCGTTGTTCACGCACGAGCGTCCTGACGGCTTCCACCCCGTCCACGTCCAAACCGTTAAAAGGTTCATCTAGGACCAGCACTGCGGGATCTGGGAGCAGGGCAAGAACGATTTCCATCCTGCGGCGCATGCCTGTGGAGAGCTTCTTTATCGGCTTTGAATAAAACCCGTCCACACCCATCGCCTGGCAGAGGTTGTGCGCGTGGCTACGTGACACTCCGTGAACATCTGCCCAGTACCTGACTATTGTCTTGGTGGTCATCCGGCGTGGTAGACCGTGCGACTCTGTGACGACGCCAAAAACATCAGATCGCTGTGGGAGCTTGCGAACGGATTGGCCATCAAATTCCACGAGGCCCTGACCCGGTTTGATGTCGCCCACCATTGTGGCGATGAAAGTTGATTTTCCAGCTCCGTTTGGGCCAATCAAGCCTGTGACTGTTCCGCCGTCTAGCTCAAGGTTGATATCAGACACGAGGGTCTGGCTTCCTCTTCTGCAAGAGACGTCTTTGAATCTAATCGTTGAGAACGTGTCCGCTGACATTCTGAAAGTTCCGTTCTTTTTCACTTTTGTGAGCCACGTCAACACTAGGTGCCTTCGGACGGCGTTCACTTGAGAAATGTCACCTTTACTACATCAGCCCCCTTCCATCCTGTCAAGCGGCAGGTTGACTCGTGTTGGATGTGACAGCGTGTGCGGATCCGTTGACTCTTCTCGAGATGCCCACACAGTGGAGCCGGCAGCAGACTCGTCCAAGGCCACGAGGTGTCCTGACTATCGAGCATCCTGGTCGACACAGGCGGCAGATGTCCTGCCTCAGCCCATACCGACACCCCCAGCACCCTCGAAGCCCGGGGGAGTACGCACACCTTGAACTACCAGAGCGCACCATTTAGCGGTTGCCGAACCTTTTAGCGGAAGTCAAACAATTTACCGGATACCACCAAAGCGCCGCCAAACCAGCCATCAGAGCCTACACAGCCGCCGCCCGAGCTGCATCACGCTCCCTCCCCAGGAGGCCACCACAACTCCCACCAACCGCCAAAACCCGCGCCGACAAGCAAAAACGCCCAT
>JAEZZN010000092.1 GCA_023418535.1 Bacillota bacterium
ATTCTTTCTGATTTAAATGAATTAATTAATTCTTCAAATAAAGGGCGTATATTAAAAGAAGGCATCAAAACAGCTATTATAGGTAAGCCAAATGTAGGAAAATCTTCTCTGCTCAATGCTTTACTTAAAGAAAATAGAGCAATAGTTACAGATATAGCAGGAACTACAAGAGATACAATAGAGGAATCAATTGATTTAGGTGGAATATCAATAAATATTATTGATACAGCAGGCATTAGATCGACAGATGATATAGTAGAATCAATAGGTGTAGAAAAAAGTCGTCAAATAGCTACGCAATCAGATTTAGTTATTGCTATTTTTGATGTATCAAAAGGCCTTGATAATGAAGACTTGCAAATCATTGATTTATTGAAAGATAAAAAAGTTATTATTTTATTAAATAAGATTGATTTAGAATATATTTTAGAACCATCTATAATAAGTGATGCTTTTCCAGATGAGAATATTATTGAAGTTTCAATCATTGAAAATAAAGGTATTAAAGAAATCGAAGAAGCAATATTGAACATGTTCTTTGATGGAGAAGTTAAAGTATCAAATACGACAATGATTACAAATATTCGTCATAGAGACTTATTAGTAAAAGCTAGAGACAATATTCAAAATGCAATTAAAGATATAAAAAATGGAGTTCCACTTGATGCAACAGAAATAGACCTTAGAAATGCATTTAATCAACTAGGTGAAATCACAGGTGAAACTATTGAAGAAGATGTACTAGATAAAATATTTAAAGATTTTTGTATCGGGAAATAAATATATTTAAAAATCAAAATATTGTTTAAATTACAAAAATAAAAAAGAATGAAGATAATGACTAGCAAATTCGTATGGAATATCCATAGAAAGCGCTAGTCATTTTACATTCTTTTAATAAGTGAATATTATATTATTTATAATATTTGAAAATCAATATATCTATTCATATAAAAATCACATTTTCATATCGATTACCATTCTACCAGTAATCTTTCCTTCTTCCATTTCTTTGAAAATTTGAGGTGCATCTTCGATTGAACGTTTTTGAACCTTAGGTACGACAAGTCCTAGTGCACCGAAGTGGAATGCTTCTTCTAAATCTTTACGTGTACCAACTAAAGACCCAATAATTTCAATACCGTCAAGTACTGTTTTAACAATTGAAACATCCATTGTTTCTGAAGGTAGACCAACAGCTATTACTTTACCACCAGCTCTAACGGAATCGATAGCTTGATTGAAAGCGACCTTAGATACAGCTGTAACAACTGCTGAATGAGCTCCACCAGTTTGTTCTTGAATTATTTTAACTGGATCTTCATTTTTACTATTTATAATTATATCGGCACCACATTCTTTAGCATATGCCAATTTATCATCATTTATATCTACGGCTATTACATGTGCATTGAATACTTTTTTAGCGTATTGAACTCCGAGATTTCCAAGTCCACCTGCTCCATATAATACACACCATTGTCCAGGTTTTAATTCTCCTGCTTTGATAGCTGCATAAGTTGTAACACCAGCACATGTAATACTACTAGCTTGAGCTGGATCTAATCCTTCTGGAACTTTAACAGCATAATCAGCTTCAACTATACATTTTTCAGCCATAGCTCCGTCTACTGAATAACCAGCATTTTCAACTGTTCTACATAATGTTTCTTTACCTGTTACACAATATTCGCAATGACCACAACCTTTGAAGAACCAAGCAACACTTACTCTATCTCCAACTTTAACAGATGTTACCCCTTCACCAACTTCACTAACTATACCGATTCCTTCATGTCCCAAAGTTCTACCAGGAACTTTACCGAAATCACCATTAGCAACGTGTAAATCGGTGTGACATACACCACAATACTCGATGTCTACTAAAGCTTCACCATAACCAGGTTTTCTGATTTCTTTATCGACAACTTCAATACCAGTGCCTTCTTTATTTACTACTACTGCTTTCATTTATCTCTCCTTTGTTATTTATTTAATAATACAAATATATTATACATTAAATATGAAACGTTTGCAAGTTATTTATATAACATATTGATTATATTAAAATTTATTGTATAAAAAGAGTGTTACGCGACAATAGAACGATAATCATTCTCAAAGCAAACGTTTTCCAAACGTATATTATATTATCCGATATCTATAATATAAATAATTTGATTTAAAATTTGTTAATAAAAATAAGGTATATCTATTTGTTGATTTTCCAATATTGTGATAAACTATTTAAGTTAATATATGTTTTTTATTGAAAGGGAAAAAGTATGCAAATAAAAGAATATCTAGCTTCTGAAATAGATGTATTTGTAGTTGGTGCTGGTCATGCCGGCATAGAAGCTGCACTCGCTACGGCTAGACTCGGGAAAAAAACAATAATTGCAAGTATAAGTTTAGAAGCAATAGCAGACCTTCCCTGCAATCCAAATATAGGAGGAACAGGTAAAGGACATTTAGTAAGAGAAGTAGATGCATTGGGTGGACAAATGGGCTTAAATATCGATAAGTCCTCTATTCAATCTAAAATGTTAAACACCTCAAAAGGACCTGCAATTCATTCGCTTAGAGTACAAGCAGACAAAAAAGTTTATCATGAAGAAATGAAAAAAACATTAGAAAATGAACCAAATTTGCGAATTATCGAAACAGAAATTTCTGATATTATAGTAGAAGAAGGTCAAATTAAGGGGGTAAAGTCAGTTACTGGTGCCATTTATAAAGCAAAAGCAGTAATCATTGCTACGGGCACTTATCTAAATGGTCTAATTTTAATGGGTGAATTACAATACACCTCGGGTCCACACGGATTAAAAGCCGCAACACATTTATCAAAGAGTTTACTAGAAAATGGATTTAATTTAAGAAGATTTAAGACTGGTACCCCAGCAAGAGTAAATAGAAGATCGTTAGATTTTTCAAAAATGATTCCACAATATGGAGATAAAGAACCAATTCCATTTTCATTTTTAAATATAGATAAAGACTTCAATTATGAACAAGAATTATGTTATCAAACACATACAACAGAAGAAACACATGAAATTATAAGAAAAGAGCTATATCGTTCCCCTATGTATTCTGGGGTAATTGAAGGTATTGGACCAAGATACTGTCCTTCTATTGAAGATAAAATTGTGAGATTTGCGGATAAAGATCAACATATAATATTTATTGAACCAGAAGGAAAATCTACAAATGAAATGTATGTGCAAGGTGCATCATCTACACTACCAGTTGAGGTTCAAGAAGAGTTTTATAAAACAATAATAGGCCTTGAAAATGTTGAATTTATGCGACCAGCACATGGTATTGAATATGATTGTTTGGATGCAACAAATCTAAAATCAAATTTAGAATCATCAAATGTTAAAAATTTATTTTTTGCCGGACAAATAAATGGTACATCAGGATATGAAGAAGCTGCAGCACAAGGACTTATGGCTGGCATTAATGCTGTATTAAATATTGACAATAAAGAGCCATTTGTTTTAGATAGATCAGAAGCGTATATTGGAGTATTAATCGATGATTTAGTTTCTAAAAATCAAAAAGAACCTTATAGAATGATGACATCAAGAGCTGAATATAGACTTACTTTAAGACAGGATAATGCTGATCTTAGACTTACTCAAAAAGGATATGATATTGGACTTGTTACCGAAGAAAGATATCGATTAATGCTTGAAAAAAAAGAAGCTATTCAAAAAGAAATCGAAAGATTAAAGACGGTAATGATTACCCCAACTTCTGAGACTAATAATATATTAGAAGAACTTGGTAGCTCCCCTATCAAAACTG
>JAEZZN010000133.1 GCA_023418535.1 Bacillota bacterium
AAAATATACTTCTACATTTTATGACACATTTGATACACAAATTTTATATGTTGAATACTCTAATAGTGAAAAAAATTTTAATAAAAATGCAGAGTTTGTGAAATCGGAATTTGTAAGACTTCATAAATTATATGACAATTATAAAAGCTATGAAGGCATAAATAATGTAATGACTATCAATCTAAATGCGGGAAAACAAGCTGTGACAGTCGATGAAGATTTATTTAATATGATAAAATTTTCGCTTGACAATTATGATAAAGTTTTAGGTAAAACCAATGTAGCTATGGGTAAAGTGTTAGATATTTGGCATGATATTAGAGAAAATAATAAAGATAAAGAGAATAGTGAAATAATTTTACCAAAAAATGAAGATTTAATTGAAGCAAACAAATATACAAATATAGAAAATGTAATTCTTGATGAAGAAAATAAGACAGTCTATATTACAGATCCAGATATGGCCATAGATTTTGGAGCGGTAGCAAAAGGATATGCAGTAGAATTAGTTGCTAAAAAACTTGAAGAAAAAGGTATAGAAAATGCATCTATCAATGCTGGGGGTAATGTCAGAACTATTGGTAATCCTGGTGGAGGTAGAAAAACATGGGGTGTTGCTTTACAAAATCCTGATGTGCAAAGTAAAGATTATTTAGATGTTCTATATATTGAAGGAAGCAAATCTGTTGTAACTAGTGGAGATTATCAAAGATATTTCATTAAAGATGGGAAAGTTTATCATCATATAATTGATCCGAAGACATTGTGGCCAAGTGAACAATATGCTGCAGTTGTAGTAGTAACAAAAGATTCTGGATTAGCAGATTTATTATCAACTGCACTTTATTTATCAACTAAAGAAGAAGCAGAAAAAATAATTTCAAATTATGATGATGAAATAGGAATTATCTGGGCTGATCATGATGGAAATAAGACTTTTACAGATAATATGAAAAATCTTATGCAGTCACAGGGTGCAACAAGTAAATAATATAATGTATATTGAGAATTTAGATTAAAAGATATACTAAAAATCATTTATAATTATAAAAATAAAACTAAAAATGAGAGCAAATTTTCAAATTTGCTCTCATTTTACATTTTTAAGCTTCATAACCATGAGGATTTTTCACATGATAATTCCAAGCATCTTGTAGAATTTCTTCAATATTTGAGTGTACTGGAGTCCAGTTTAGAACTTCTTTAGCTTTTTCATTTGAAGCTACAAGTATTGCTGGATCACCAGCTCTTCTTTCAGATATTACAGTATTTATTTCTTTTCCTACAACTTTTTCAGCTGCTTTTATTACTTCTAATACACTATAACCATCACCTGTACCTAGATTAAATATTTCGGAAGGGTTTGATTTTCTTAAATAATTTAAAGCTTTTAGATGTGCATCAGCTAAGTCTAAAACGTGAATATAGTCTCTAATACATGATCCATCTCTTGTATCATAATCATCACCGAATACGAATATGTTTTCTCTTTGTCCAAGAGGAACTTGAAGGATTAAAGGTATTAGATGTGTTTCTATAGTATGAGCTTCACCTATGCTTGAATCTTTTGATGCTCCTGCAGCATTGAAATATCTTAAGGAAACATATTTTATTCCATAAGCTTGATCATACCATTTCATAATTTTTTCCATCATTAACTTTGATTCGCCATATGGACTTTTTGGAACTGTAGGATCTGTTTCTTTTATTATTTTTGAAACAGGTTCTCCATATGTTGCAGCTGATGATGAGAAGACAATATTTTTAACATTATTAGCATTCATAACATCAAGTAAACAAATCATTCCATATACATTATTATTGAAATATAGGGAAGGTTTAGTCATTGATTCTCCTACTAAAGAAGAGGCAGCAAAATGTATAACTCCATCTATATAATGGGTTTTAAATACCTTATCTAATTTGTCTTTTTCTCTTATATCAAATTCGTAAAAATGTTCTACATCAACACTAGCTTTATGTCCTGTAAGTAAGTTATCAACGACAACTACTTCTTCGCCATGTTCTTTAAAAAATTGTACTGCATGCGAACCAATATAACCTGCACCACCAATAATTAGTACTGCCATATGTCCTCCTAGTTTTCAATATCTAAAATTTTATCAAAATTATGAAGAAAAGAATTTGTTTTTTTCAAAATAGAGCTTCTTGTAATCATTCCTTTGTATTTTTCATCTCTATCTACAATAGTTATAAAAGTATAATCTATAAGTAGTTTTAAAATATCTTCCAATTCAAAATCATCATATACCTTTGCAAAATGCATATCTATATGGTCTTTTACTTTGTAATCAGATAATTTATCAAAGTTTTTAAAAGTGTCTTCATCCAAAGATTTATAAATTTGATGTAAAGAAATTAATCCAACAAATTTATTATCATAATCTAACACAGGAATTTGTGTGTAATTAGATTCTTTAAGAATTAACATTGCATGAAGCAAAGAGTTTTCAGCAAAAACCATAGTAATATTTTTAACGGGAACTATAAGATCTGGTTCTGAATTAAGAAAATGTTTTATAATTTTTTTGTCAATCATTTCCACCTCACACTTTTAATTATATTACATAATTAGATTAAAAAAAAGAAAGAAAATTTATAATATTGAAAGTATTTATAAAAAGGGAATATGTCTAATTAGAATATATTGAATTTATTTTAATTTTATATTGGGTATAATATAGTATAGTTCAAAAGAATTTTATAAGATTTAGGAGGATATTATGAAAAAACAATTTGAAACAGAATCAAAAAGAATTTTAGATTTAATGATTCATTCTATTTATACAAATAAGGAAATATTTTTAAGAGAAATTATATCAAATGCTTCTGATGCAATAGACAAGAGATATTTTATGTTATTACAGGATAAAGAAGATACATTTGACAGAAAAAATTTTGAAATTGAGATAGAAGTTGATAAAAATTCAAGAACAATCGAAATTAGTGACAATGGAATAGGAATGTCAAGAGAAGATTTAGAAAATAATCTCGGAACTATTGCTAAGAGTGGTTCATTAGATTTTAAAAATCTAAATAAAAATGACGAGATTTCAATCATTGGTCAATTTGGTGTTGGATTTTATTCAGCATTTATGGTGGCAGATAAAATAGAAGTTCATACAAAGAAGAAAGATGGTGAAGGACTTTTATGGACCAGCGAAGGTGCTGATGGATATGAAATAGAAGAAAAAGCAAAAGATGAAATAGGTACATCCATTAAGCTTTATATTAAAAAAGATGATGAAGAATATGATGAATATCTAAATCAAGGATATATTAAATATTTAGTTAAGAAATATTCAAACTATATTAAATATCCAATTGTTATGGAAGTTGAGAAATCAAGACCATCTGAAGATGAAGAAGATGGGGTGGAAGAATATAAAGAAATTGAAACTCTGAATTCTATGGTTCCTATTTGGAAGAAAAATAGAAAAGATGTAACAGATGAAGAGTATATAAATTTCTATCATAATCAAAGATATGGTTTTGATGAGCCTTTAACATGGGTTCATTTAAATGCTGAAGGGATAATTAATTATCGTGCTATTCTATATATTCCTACTCAAAAACCGCTAGAATATTACACTTCAAATTATTCTGGAGGACTTGAACTTTACTCAAATGGAGTAATGATAATGGAAAAAAATGATGATTTATTACCTGAATATTTATCATTTGTAAAAGGGATAGTTGATAGTGATGATTTATCATTAAATATTTCGAGAGAAATTTTACAAAATGATAGAAGAATGCTTGGAATAGCAAAAAATCTTGAAAAGAGAATACTTCAACAATTAAAAACAATTTTAAAAGATGATAGGGAAAAATATGAAAAATTCTACAATGAATTTGGGCTAAGTCTTAAAGCTGGGATATATGAAAGTCAAGGTCAAAAGAAATTAGAGATTGAAGACTTGTTATTGTTCAAGACATCTGCTTCAAAAGAGTATAAAACTCTACAAGAATATAAAGATTCAATGAAAGAAGATGATAAATTTATATATTATGCAACGGGAAGTTCGTATGAAAATGTTGATAGCATGCCAGCTGTAGATGTAATGAAGTCAGATCATGAAATTATTTATTTAGATGAACATATTGACGAATTTGTTATAAAGCTTATGGAAGATTATAAAGAAATAAAATTCAAAAATGTATATGATGAAGAAATTTCTGAAAATGATGAAGTTCAAGATTCAGCTGAAAAGTCAAATCAAGAAGAATTATTTAGAAGAATGAAAGAAATTATAGGGGATGAAGTTGTAGAAGTAAAAAGAAGTAATAGATTAAAAGAAGATGCAGCGTTTTTAAGTTATAAAGGGGAGATATCAATAGAAATGGAAAAAACATTATCTATGCAAACAAATAATCCTTTCCCAGTAAAAGCTCAAAAGGTATTAGAGATAAATACTGAGAATATACTATATAATAAATTAATGTCTGCACTCTCACAAAATGATGAAAACACAATAAAAACAATTACAAATGTTTTATATAATCAAG
>JAEZZN010000134.1 GCA_023418535.1 Bacillota bacterium
TATCACAATTATACATTATGGAGGATTTTTTGGTGCTTGAAGCTAAAGCTTTTTTACCTCCACCTGCATAGCAGGTGGTTTATTGTTTCGTTCACTTACGTTCACTCAACTCACTAAAGTGAACAAACAAAAAAAGTTAGCGTATCTAAATTACTGATACACTAACTTTTTTATTTTTAATTAAATTTCTTCAGTATTAAATGCCTTACATATAACTAATGACACTAACATCATTATAAATGTTGGTATTACCCACTCTAATGAATAATTGTATAATGGTAATTTTGACAATATATTATTAAAAATTTCTATTTCAATTCCAAACGCATTTAATCCTTGAATTATAGCTATTATTACTGTTGTATAGATTGTTAATTTATAAGATATTCTCTTAAAATTAAATACATCTTGGAATAAGCATAATAAAATAATTACAAGTGCCACAGGATTTAAAGCTATAAGTATTGGAACTGAGAATTTTAATATTTCATTTAGACCAAAATTAGCAAGAACCAATGAAACTAATGTAAAAAGTATAGCCCATGTCTTATATTGTGTTTTTGTTATTTCAGCAAAATATTGCCCTACCGATGTTATAAGTCCAACAACTGTTGTTAAACAAGCTAGAGTAAATATAAGCCCTATTACAATTAGACCAAATGCTCCAAATATATTGTTCGTAACTCTAAATAAAACTTCTCCACCATTACTTATATCTGAATATGTCCCTGATGTAGTCATACCAATATATGCAATCATTGCATATATTACAAATAATATTCCACCAGATATAAAACTTGCATATGTTGTATATTTTATCTTATCTGATTCTTTATTTATCATATAATTATTAAAAGTTAATAGTATTACTACACCAAAATTAATTGAAACAAGTCCATCCATTGTATTATAACCTTCAATGAATCCTTTAATTACAGGACTTTGATATGATGGATCTACATCTCCAATATTAACGGGTATTTTAAAAATTGCACCAAAAAATAATAAAATAATTAAAGCAAGTAATATTGGTGTCAACGCCTTTCCCATTCTATCTACTAATTTGCTTGGTTGTAAGCTTAAGAATAATGCTATTGCAAAAAATATTAATGTATATATTAAAAGCCATAATTTAATATTTGGATTTCCTGGGAAATATTGTCCTACAGACATTTCAAATGCTAAACTTGCATTTCTTGGAATAGCAATTCCTGGCCCAACAGAAAGATAAATAAGAACTGGATAAATAATTGCAAATAAAGGTCCTACCCTTCTTGATAATTTAGTTGGTCCATCTGCTTTAATAACTGCTATAATTCCTAGTACAGGAAATATAATTGCTGTAAGTGTAAATCCTAAAAGTGCTTTCCACATATTTGGACCAGCTAAATGTCCAAGCATTGGTGGAAATATTAAATTTCCCGATCCAAAAAACATCGAGAAAAGAAGTAATGCTATACTAACAAATTCTTTTTTTGTTAAATTTCTTTTCATAAATCCTCCTAATCTATCAGACTATTTTACTCTAAAATTTATTTATATAGAATTAATATTAATATAGATGTATTATAATCTGTAATTTTTATTAAATTTGCTTCTACTACTATTACTTAAAGCTGCTTTTTAAGCGATTCTACAAGTTATATTCTTCATTTAAATATTAATTATTTCATAAAAAATAATTAATATATTTTTATAATTTTCTCCTTATTTTTATAATTATAACTTCCAAATATTATTTTTTCAATTTAGTCAAAAATATATCTTATGTACTAATATCAACAAAAAAAGGCAAATCAATAATGATTTACCTTTTAAAATATTGAAATTTTATTCAATTTCGATATCCATAGCTTTTCTAAATTTCTTTAGTACTTTTTTTTCAATTCTTGAAACTGTCATTTGACTTATTCCAAGTTTTTCTGCTATTGCTACTTGTGTTATTCTATCAAAATATCTATAAACGACTATCTGTCTTTCAACTTCTGTGAAATCTTTCATCGCTTCTTTTATAAAATCCATATTTTCAATATGACTATAATTTTTATCTTCCTCACCTAAAATATCTGAAAAACTAAACTCTCTATTTTCTGATGAATTATCTAAATTCTTATCAATTGATTGTGGTGAATATACTTGTGCAGCATCCATCACTTCAATTACCTCTTCTGATGAAACTTCTAAATATTTAGCAATTTCATCTATAGACGGATTTCTTTGTAGTCTTTGAGTTAATGTGTTTTTAGCAATATTTATACGTTTAGAAAATTCTTGAATTCTTCTTGGAACTCGAATTATCCAACCCTTATCTCTGAAATATCTTTTAATTTCTCCAGTAATAGTAGGTGTTGCATACGATGAAAATTCAAAACCTCTATCAGTATTAAATCTATCTATTGCAAGGATTAGACTTAAAGAAGCAATTTGATACAAATCATCGTATTCTATCCCACGATTTGAGTATTTTTTAGCAAATATTTCAGCTATATATAAATTTTCTTCTATGAGATAATCTCTGACTTGCTTTATTTCTCTCTTAATTTTTTGTAATTCTTTTTTACTTTCTGGAGAGTCTTCTTTTTCAAGCTTCTCTTCTTTATCTCTCAATAATTCAAGCTTTTTGAATTCTTCATAATATTTAATTTGGTTATTTTCTTTTTTTGCCATAATTAACCTTATATCTTATAATTCAACACTTACAATTACTCTTTCATCTTCAAATTTTATATCATCTGCAAGAGCTATAAGTATTTGTTTTTTCAATTCAAATTGAGCTTCGTTTAATCCTTCTATTTGAGTTTTATGTCTGTAAGTTACTATATCTAGTTTATTATCATTAATAATAAAATCAAATTTAATTTCATCCAAATCACAAAGTAAATATGTGAATAATTCTGAAACTATAACTTTTATATCTTCAATAGCTTCTATATCAAACCCCATAGAATTCGCTATAGATGCAGATGCTAATCTCAACATTTGTGTATATTTAGGATTACTAGGTATAGCAAATTTTATAATATCCATTATTCCTCCATACCTAAAATTTCATCAAGCTCTGTTATTTTAAATAATTTATAGATATTTCTTTTTGCATTTTTAACTTTTAAATTTCTACCTTTTTCTAAAGCTGTTTTATAAATGGTCATTACAACTCCAAGTCCTGTAGAATCAATATAATCTAAATCTTTTAAATCTAAAACAATGTCTTTTGATCCATCTATTCTATTTAAAATATCTTCTTTAAAATCATCAACTACATTTATATCTAAATCTCCACTTAATTGTGCTATTAAACTATTCTCTTCAGAATAATTCACATCAAAAGTCATATTAACTCCTATTCTATATCAGCAATGTATTTAGCACATGCTACTATTTTTTCATTATCTTTTTTAACTTTCTTTAAAATAACGCCTTGGGTATGTCTACCTAGTGTTGAAATATCCTTAACTAATAATCTTATGATATCACCTTTAGCTGATACTAAAATTATTTCATCGTCCATATTTACTAGCTTAGTAGCCACAATTTTACCTGTTTTTTTAGTGGTTTTATATGTTTTTACACCTTTACCACCTCTTTTTTGAACATTATAATGTTTCAATAATGTCTTTTTACCAAAACCATTTTCAGTTACATTAAATAGATATTCATTATCATCTAATATACTTAAATCAACAACAAAATCATCTTTATTCAATGTAATTGCTTTTACTCCAGCTGCTGATCTACCCATAGGTCTAACATCATCCATGCTAAACATTATTGATTGTCCATCAGATGTTACAACTACAGCTTCATTGCCTTTTTCAACTACTCTTGCAGCTATTAATTCATCATCTTCATTTAATGTTAATGCAATTATTCCAGAAGTTCTGATATTTGCAAATTCCTCTATATTAGTTTTCTTAATCTTCCCTTCTTTTGTTGCAAAAACTATGAATTGTTCACCATCATTTAATACGATTGGAAGTACTTGAGTAACTTTTTCATCCGACTGTAATGGAAGTAAATTAATAATTGCTTGACCTTTAGATTGTCTCTTAGCGTCTCTTATTTCGTATGCTTTCTTCATGTATACTCTACCTTTATTTGTAAAGAATAGAATATTATCATGAGTAGATGTTACAAATAAATCTTGTACGAAATCATCATCTTTTGTAGTCATCCCAACTACACCCTTTCCTCCTCTATTTTGAACTTTATAGGTATCCGCTGGAATTCTCTTTATATAACCTTGATTTGTAAGAGTAATTATTACTTCTTCTTCCTCAATTAAATCTTCATCTTCGATATCATCGATAGCAGTTCTTATCTTAGTTCTTCTATCATCAGAGTATTTTTCTTTAATTTCATTCAATTCATCTTTGATGATTCCCATTAAAAGTTTTTCATCAGCTAAGATTGCCTTTAAATTTTTAATAGTTTCTAAAAGTTGTTTATATTCTTCTTCAAGCTTTTCTACATTTAGACCATTAAGTCTCTTTAATTGCATATCAAGTATCGCTTGACCTTGTATGTCAGTTAATCCGAATCTCTTTGTAAATTCTTTCTTTATTTCTTCATCATCGTAATTTGAACGAATAATTTTAACTATTTCGTCAATATTGTCATAAGCTATTCTTAAACCTTCAACAATATGAGCTCTAGCTTCTGCTTTTTCTAAATCAAATATAGTTCTTCTAGTTACTACATCCTTTTGATGTTCAATATAATAATGAATTAATTCTCTTAGTGAAAGAACTTTTGGAATTCCATCTACTAATGCTAAATTAATAATACCAAATGTTGTAGTCAATTGAGTTTGCTTATATAGATTATTTAAAACTACATTAGGATTAGCATCTCTCTTTGTTTCAATAACTATACGCATACCATTTCTATTAGATTCATCTCTAATATCTGAAATTCCTTCAATTTTTTTATCTCTAACAAGTTCAGCAATCTTCATAATAAGTCTTGCTCTATTTACTTGATAAGGAATTTCTGAAACTATAATTCTATGTTTAGATTTATACTCTTCAATTGTTGCTTCAGCTCTAACTTTGATTTTCCCACGACCAGTTTTATAGGCTTCAATAATTTCTTTTTTACCCATAATATTCGCACCTGTTGGAAAATCAGGACCTTTTATATGCTTCATAAGTCCTTCAACAGTAATTTCTGGATCATCAATATATGCAATACATCCATCTATAGTTTCACCTAAATTATGTGGTGCCATATTTGTGGCCATACCTACTGCAATACCTGCAGATCCATTTACAATTAAATTTGGAAATCTAGCAGGTAATACCTTAGGTTCTAGTTCTTCTTCATCAAAGTTTGGTTGAAAATCTACTGTATCTTTATTTATGTCTCTCAACATTTCTTGAGCAAGTCTTGTCATTCTTACTTCAGTATAACGTTGAGCAGCAGCTCCATCACCATCGATAGAACCAAAGTTACCTTGTCCATCTACAAGCATATATCTTGTATTAAAGTCTTGTGCTAATCTTACAACTGCATCATAAATAGCTGTGTCTCCATGAGGATGGAAACGACCCATTACTTCCCCTACAAGTCTTGCTGATTTTCTATGTGGTTTATTTGGAGCTAAACCTAATTGACTCATTCCGTATAATATTCTTCTGTGTACTGGTTTTAACCCATCTCTAACATCAGGAAGTGCTCTTGAAACAATAACTGACATTGAATAATCGAGATAGGACTGTTTCATCTTTTGTTCTATATCTTGTAAAATGATATTTGATTTATCAAATTCTGTCATATTTTCTCCTATGCATCAATATTCTTAGCGTATTGGGCGTTTTCTTCTATAAATTCTCTTCTTGGTTCTACCTTATCTCCCATTAATGTACTAAAAGTTTCATCAAGAGTAAGAGAATCATTATCTATTTTAACTTGAACTAAAATTCTATGATCTGGATCCATTGTAGTTTCCCACAATTGTTCAGCATTCATTTCACCAAGCCCTTTATATCTTGATAATTTATAGTTTTCTCCTTCAATATTATCTAAAACTACTTTCAACTCTCTTTCATCATATACATATCTCTCTGATTTTCCTTGAGTTACCTTAAATAGTGGAGGTTGAGCTATAAATACTCTACCGTTCTCTATTAAAGGTCTCAAATATCTAAATAAGAAAGTAAGTAAAAGTGTATCTATATGAGATCCGTCAACGTCAGCATCCGTCATGATAATTATTTTTCCATATCTTAAATTCTCTATATTAAATTCACTTCCGATACCTGTACCAAAAGCAGTTATTAAAGCTTGGATTTCTTCAGAAGATAAAACTTTTCCTTCTCTAGCTTTTTCAACATTCATTATCTTACCTTTTATAGGTAAAATAGCTTGTGTTCTATTGTCTCTTCCAAGTTTTGCTGAACCGCCCGCAGAATCCCCTTCGACTATAAATATCTCATTTTCAGAAATATCTGTAGATTGACATTCTGCCAATTTTCCTGGAAGTGTAGTATTAGTTAAGATACTATTTTTTTGTCTAGATATATCTCTAGCTTTCTTTGATGCTTCTCTAGCTCTTCTTGAAGCCTCTGTCTTATCTATAATTATCTTTGCAATTTTTGGATTTTCTTCTAAAAATGTAGATAATTGATCTACTAAAAATGAATCTACTATACCACGCATTTCTGAAGATCCAAGTTTGGATTTTGTTTGTCCTTCAAATTGTGGATTCTTAAGTTTTACAGCAACTATTGCTGTAATACCTTCTCTTATATCTTCACCTGCAAAGTTTTCATCTTTTTCTTTCAATAAATTATATTCTCTAGCATAATTATTCAAAGCCTTAGTAAGTCCGGATCTAAACCCTGTTAAATGCGTACCGCCCTCAGGTGTTAATACTGTATTTGCAAATGAGAAGATATTTTCTGAATAAGCATCTGTATATTGAATAGCTATATCAACTTCAGAACCATCTGTCATTCCCTTAAAATGCATAATCTCATCATGAATCGGTCTTTTCTTTCTATTTAAATACTCAACAAAGGATGCAAGTCCACCTTCAGCATAAAATTCTTCTTTATGATACTCACCACGATTATCTATAAATATCAATCTTAGACCTTGATTTAAGAATGACATTTCTAAAAATCTTTTACTTAGAGTATTTCTATCAAATTCTATCGTTTCAAATATTTCATCATCTGGCCAAAATCTTATCTTTGTTCCAGTTTCATCAGTCGCTTCATTTTTCTTAAGTTTAGTTTCTGTATGACCTCTTGAAAATTCTTGAGTATATCTATATCCATCTCTTTTAACTTCTGCAATCATCTTTTTAGAAAGAGCATTAACTACAGAAACACCAACACCATGCAAACCTCCTGAGAATTGGTAAGCTTCTGAATCAAATTTACCACCAGCATGCAATATAGTTAATACTGTTTCTAAAGTAGATTTTCCTGTCGATTCATGTTTTTTAACAGGAATACCTGAACCATTATCGGAAATTTCAATTGAACCATCTTCATATATTTCTATAGTAATTGTATCGGCTCTTCCAGCTAAAGCTTCGTCTACAGAGTTATCAACTACTTCATATACCAAATGATGAAGTCCTCTTTCATCTGTTGATCCAATATACATACCAGGTCTTACACGAACCGCTTCAAGTCCTTCTAACACCCTAATATTGGATTCACTATATCCATTATTTTTTGCCATTCCTATTCCTTTCGTTTATAACTTTTCCATCTATAATAGTAAATATTTCACCATCTAAATTATCCGTATTAATTTCTAGTAATGAATTTGTAGTAATAATATTTTGATAAGCTTTTGATCTTTCTACTAATAAAGTCGCTCTTTGATTATCTAATTCGGAAAAAACATCATCCCAAAGTAGTATAGGCTTAGTCTTAGTTATCTCTTCTATCAATTTTGCCTCTGCTAATTTTAAAGATAGCATTATTGTTCTTTGCTGTCCTTGTGAACCATAAACTTTCGCATCATTATCATTAATCAAAAAGACTATATCATCTTTATGAGGACCATATATACTTTGTCCTCTAATTATCTCTTTTTCTCTATTTTTTTCTAAAATCTCGCTAAACTCTTTTTTTATAGTATCAATATTTTCAAAATTAGTAGAAAAATTATTATCATATATAATTTGTAAATTTTCATTACCAGAGGATAGTTCGTAGTGAAATTTACTTGCATATTTTTTTAGTATTTCCAAATATTTGTATCTATAAATCCCTATCAATGCAGAATATTCAATAAGCTTTTGATTATATGTATCAAGCATTTGATCAAAATATTTAGAATTTCTATTTTTTAATAATTCATTTTTTTGACTTCTAATTTTATAAAAATTATTCAAATATTTTTTATAAACATTATCATTATTAGATATAATATCATCTATAAATTTTCTTCTCAAAGCAGGATTTTCTTTTATTATTAAAATCTCTTCTGGAGCAAATATTACAACTCCAAATTGACTTTTCATTTCCATTAGATTTGTAATATTAACTTCATTTATTCTAATAACTTTTTTATCATTCCTTGAGATTTTTATCTCTACAGTTCTCTTTTTATCTTTATTTTTTATTCTAGCCTTTAGATACATCTGATTTTTATCGAAATTTATCAATTCATTTTCTTTGAGATTCTTAAAACTGTATCCTCTAGCACAAATATATATAGCTTCTAATAAATTAGTTTTACCTTGAGCATTTTTCCCAACCAATATATTTGTTTTATCATGAAAATTAATATTTTCATCATCATAATTTCTATGATTTATCAGTCTAAGTTCCTCAATAATCATAATCTATCCTTCTATTTCAATTATTTGATCTAAAGTCTCAACTATATCACCAGGTCTAATTTTTTTTCCTCTTTGTGTGATTATTTCACCATTTAATTTAACTTGTTCATCTAAAATCAAATCTTTAGCTTCTCCACCAGTTTGAACAATTGAGGCGTATTTTAATAAGCTATCAAGTTTGATAAATTCTGTATCTATTTTAATTTTCATTTTCACCTCTATTTTGAAAGTCTTACAGGTAATACTATATATATATATTGATTTGAATCATTTACCGGGAAAACATTCATTGGTTCTAACTGTGAGTTTAGATAAAGCACAACTTCATCATCCTCAATAGCTTTTAATCCATCAAGCATATATCTTGTATTAAATGCTATAATTAAATCCTCACCTTCTTTTTCAACATAAATTTTTTCATCTAATTTCCCAAACTCTGAATTAGAATTAATAGAAATCATATCATCTTCAAAAGTTAATTTTGTAAGTGATGCATTATTTCCAGTTGTAAGTAGTAATGCTCTTTCTAAAGAATTTATAAAATCAATTCTATTTAATTTTACAGCTGTCTTATGTTGTTTTATGATTATTCTATTATAATCTATATAATTTTTATCTATAAGTCTTGAATACATCTTTGTTGAACCATTTATAAACACTATATGTCCTGGTATCACAATTATATCTGTTGAAGTATCGTCAAGTATTTTAATTAATTCATTAAAAGCTCTTTTTGGAACAATAGATGTAGACTCTACTCCTGAATTAATTTCAAAAGTTTTCATTGCCATTCTGTATCCATCTAAACCTACAAATCTTACATAGTCATTTTTAATTTCAAATAAAACACCCGTAAACGCAAGTCTAGTTTCATCATTTGATGTAGCAAAAATAGTCTCTTTAATAGCATCTTTTAAATCTTGATTTTCCATTGTCAATAAAGTGTTCTCATGGATATCAGGATTTTGTGGGTATTCATCCGCTTCTTGTCCAGTAATATCAAACACTGAATTTTGTGATTTTATATTTATATTCACTCCATCCACTGTAATAGTAATCATATCTTGCGGCATTTTTCTTACAAGATTACCTATCATATTTGAATTTATAACTACTGAACCTTCATCTATAACTTCACAATCTACTCTTGTTTCAATAGATAATTCTAAATCTGTTGAACTAAGTATCAATTGACCATCTTTTACGGTAAACATTATACCTTCTAAAAGCTGAATTGATGACTTATTAGAAATAGCTTTTTGAGCTATAGATATGTGTTTATCAAGTTCTGATTTTAATATCTTAAATTTCATATCGGCTCCTATATATATATTTTTTAAATTTAGTAATAATAGTAGTAAGGGCTGTTAATAAGTGTATAAGTATAGTTTAAGTTAAAAAACATAGAAAAACTATGTGGATATACATGTGGATAAGTTCGATAAAATAAAAAAAGTTATTTTATTCTATCAACATTAATCTCCATTTAATATAGCAAGTATATTTTCTATCTCTTTTTTAGTAGCTAAATCTGTTTTTATTAAATTATTAATTTTTTCAAATCCATATAGAACAGTTGCATGATCTCTCTCAAAAGAATTAGCAATCTTTACAAGAGAAGATGAAGTATATTTTCTTGAAATGTACATAGCTATTTGTCTTGGATCAGATACAGATTTTTGTCTATTTTGTACAATTAAATCATTAGGCTCTAATCCATAATAATTTGCAACTACTTGTTTAATGGACTCTAAAGTAATTGGCTTTTTCTTTTTTTCTTCGATAGCAAGAGCTTTTTTTGCTATTTCTAGAAATTCTTCATCAGTTATTGGAAAATCATTTCTTTGTTTTTCAAGATTATAAAAAGCCATAACTTTTAATATAGCCCCTTCCAAATTTCTTATATTAGAAGTTACATTTTCTGCTATAAATTCTATAACTGAATTTGGAACATTATATCTATCCATCTTAACTTTATGATTTAATATAGCAACTCTAGTTTCAAAATCAGGTTTTTGAATATCAGCTATCATTCCACCACTGAACCTTGTAACTAGTCTATCTTCTAAACCTTTTATCTCTTCTGGTTTTTTATCTGATGTAAAAATAATTTGTTTTTTAGCACCCTGTAATGAGTTAAAAGTATGGAAAATTTCTTCTTGTGTACTTTCTTTTCCTGATATAAATTGAATATCGTCTATCATTAAAACATCACAATTTCGATACTTATCTCTAAAAATCTTTGAATTGGTAACAGAATTTTTGCTATCAGTAATAGTTTGAATAAATTCATTCATAAAATTCTCGGAAGTAATGTAAATAACTTTTTTACTAGGATCATTTTCTATAATTTTATTACCTATTGCCTGCATTAAGTGAGTTTTACCAAGTCCTGAACTTCCATAAATAAAATAAGGATTATAGATTGTACCTGGATTATCAGCTACATTTAAAGCTATTGCCAAAGCTAAGTCATTAGATTTTCCTCTTACAAAGTTTGAAAATGTGTGTTTTTTATTTAATGTATCTTTATAGAGGTAAGTTTTAGGAGTTGGTGTCTCAATTACGTCTTTAGTAACATCTATTGCACCATAATATCCCATTTCTAACTGGCCTGCATTCTCACTTGAATCATCATCTGATTCATTTTGTAATTCTATTAACAAATCATCAGTAGGGCTTAATATAACTACATTTACTAAAGGATTAAGAATAGTTTTAAACTTCTCTTCAATAGTTTCCTTATATTTATCATTAACTATTTTACTTACAAATCCAACATTTGAATATAGATATATAGTATCTCCCTTTATCTTCAGAGGTATCAATGGCTTAATCCATGTATTATAATGAACTTCAATCATTTCTAGGAAAATCTGACTTTTAACAGTTTCCCATAGATGATTTAAATCTTGCATTTCTCCTCCCTTTTATTAACATATTTATCCACATAAAATTAGCATTAAATTATAAGTAAATTCAACATAAATTCTATTTAAGTAAAATTTACTAACATATAATCCTTAATTGTGGATAACTATAGTTGTGGATAAAGAATCTAGTTAAAAACGATATTTTAACGACAAATAAAATATAAATATCCACAATTAACTAACAAATGTTAATAACTTTAATAAATATATTGTATAACTCTAATAATTACTAAAATATTATATCAATAAATTGTAAAAAATACAAAAAAAACAGAGTTATCCACAAATCGAAATATATCCACATTGAATATTTAGTACGAACGATATAAAAAGCGGGATAACTTGACAACTAAACTTAAAGAACCTATAATTGAAGATAGCATTTTATAATGAATTGTTATGCGAATTTTTAAAAAATATATTAGGAGGAAAGATGAAAAGAACATTTCAACCAAACAAAAGAAGAAGATCAAAGAAGCATGGATTTAGAAATAGAATGACTACACCAGGTGGTAGAAGAGTATTAAAAGCAAGAAGACAAAAAGGTAGAAAGAGATTATCAGCATAGTCTATTTGGTGAATTAATGGAAGCACAAAATAGGATAAAAAAAAATCAAGAATTTAATAGATTATATAAAAGGTCAAAAAGATACTATAATAAAAACTTTAGAATTTTAGTGTCAAATAATGGCAGAGACTATCCACGTTTTGGCTTTACAGTTACACGTAAATACGGAAAAGCAAATAAAAGAAATAAAATAAGACGAAGACTTAAAGAAATCATTAGATTGAATATGGAAATATTCGAAAATAAAGATTATATTATAGCGCCCAATTTTCAGACAATAGATATGGACTATAAAGATTTAGAAAAGTCTTTAAAGCATGTAATAGCTATAAGTAAAAGGCATATAGATGAATAAGTTAATGATTAAATTTATTAATTTTTACAGAAAGAATATTTCTCCATTATTTGGCCGTAATAAATGTAGATTCACCCCTACATGTTCTCAATACTCGATAGAAGCTTATAAAAAGTATAACTTTTTTAAAGCAACATATTTGAGTATATGGAGAATTTTGAGATGCAACCCTTTTAATAAGGGTGGGTATGACCCACTAAAATAGGAGGAGAAGTGAACTTTTTAGATAATTTATTAGGTAATTTATTTAAGATAATCTATAATACTATCGATTCTCTAGGAATTGGATCAGCTGCATTATCTAATTATGCAATGACATTAATTGTTATGGGATTAATATATAAATTAATTACAGTTCCATTTACAATAAAAAATGCAAAAAATGCTGAAAGACAAAAACAATTAAAACCAGAGCTTGATAAATTACAACAAAAATATGGCTATGATAAGCAAATCTATCAACAAAAGATGATGGAGTTCCAAAAGGAACATAAAATGATGCAAAATACTGGAGCAGGCTGTTTAACATTTATAATACAAATGGTAATTATTTTTGCGCTATATAATGTTATTAGAAATCCACAAAACTACTTAGAAGGATATGAAAATATTTCAAGATCTTTCTTATGGGTTCCAGACTTAGCTCTAGCTGATCCTACAGGATTTGCATTACCATTAATTAACTCATTATCTCAATTAGGATTCCAATATCTAAATAGAAGTACTATGCATACAGCAGGAGACGCTGGAAATAGCATGATGACTATGATGTATATCATGCCAATAATGTTCTTCTTTATATTCAGAAATCTACCTGCAGGTTTAGTACTATATTGGGCTACAGGTAATGTAATTGAAATAATTATTAGACTTGGCGCAAAGTTATTTAGATTAGGTAAGAATAGAGGTTAATGATGAGATATGTAATTAAATCAGCTAAAACAATTGAAGAAGCAATAGAATTAGGTATTAAAGAATTAGGTCTTACTAGAGATGAAGTAGAATTTGAAGTAATGCAAGAGCCAACAAAATCTGTATTTGGTTTGTTTGGTGGCAACGATGCAATGGTCAAAGTCAAAGAAAAAGCAAAGATGAAAATAGACTTTGATGATATATTTTCTGAAACAAAACTAGATAGTAATCTAGAAGAACCTATTGAAGAATTTGATTTCAATGAAGAAATTGAAGAAAAATTCAACAGAATACAAGACGAAGAGTTTGATATAGACAAAGAAGAAATATTTGTAGAAGAAGAAGTAATTCTAAGTGATGTAGAAGATGAAGAAGAAGTTTTAGAAGAACAAACAAATGAGACAGATGATTTATATGAAGATGGATATATTCCAGAAATCATTGAAGAATCAGAAGAATCAAAAGAAGTTGAAGATGAAACGGAAAATGAATCATACGAAATTTTCACATCAGATGAAAATCTTATAAATACAAGAGAATTACAATTTTCTGGAGAAGCTTGTTCTATTACAGATGAAGATGATATAAAACAAGCTGCTGAAAAAGCTAAGAAAATATTAGAAGATTTACTAATAAAAATGCATATCGAAACCAAGGTTTCGTACGAAACTCATAAAGACAATGTAATAAACCTTAACTTAGAAGATATTTCCGAAAATGATACCGGAATCATAATCGGAAGTAAAGGTGAAACATTGAATGCAGTTCAATATATACTAAGCTTATTAGTAAATAGAAATACATCAAAATTCTTAAGAATTACTCTTAACGCAGGAGACTACAGAAATAGAAGGAAAAAAGCTATTGAATCAAATGCGCAAAGAGTAGCATATAAAGTGCTTAAGACTAAAAAATCAATTGCTTTGAAACCAATGAATTCTTATGAAAGAAGAATTGTACATTTTGCATTACAAGACTATAAGGAAATTGAAACTGTTTCAACAGGTAAATTCCCAAGTAGAAAAGTTATAGTAAAATACAAAGGATTGAATTAATAACTATCCCCAGTGAGAAATCATTTGGGGATTTTTAATATATGGGTATATATTCATAGATATGGAAAGGAGAACTTATGTCAGAAAGAACAATTGCGGCTATTTCAACAGCTGTTGGAGAAGCAGGTATAGGCATAGTGCGTATGTCTGGTGACGATTCGCTAAATATTGCAAAAAAAGTTTTCAGAGATTATAAAAAAGAAGAAGTACAAGAATTTGAAAATAGAAAACTTAAATATGGATATATCTTTGATAATGACGAAATGATTGATGAAGTTCTTTTAGCATATATGAAAGGACCCAAAACATATACAAAAGAAGATATAGTAGAAATATATTGTCACGGTGGATTTATTGCTGTTAAGAAGGTCTTAAATCTTCTTCTTAAAAATGGAGCATTTATAGCTGAAAGAGGAGAATTTACAAAGAGAGCATTCTTAAATGGGAGACTTGATTTATCGCAAGCAGAAGCTGTTATTGATTTAATAGATGCAAAGACAGATAAGGCGTATGAAGCTTCCCTACTTCAATTAAAAGGATCAGTAGCTTCAAAAGTTAAAGATATTAAAACTAAAATGCTAGATCTTATGGCAAGGGTTGAATTTTCAATTAATTTTATGGAAGACTATGAAGATGATTTACCTTTAGTACCTCTATATGAAAAATCAGATGTTATTCTTTCTGATTTAAATGAATTAATTAATTCTTCAAATAAAGGGCGTATATTAAAAGAAGGCATCAAAACAGCTATTATAGGTAAGCCAAATGTAGGAAAATCTTCTCTGCTCAATGCTTTACTTA
>JAEZZN010000046.1 GCA_023418535.1 Bacillota bacterium
GCTAATACTTTCGATAATTGTCTTAACATTCAAGACTTTAAAATGCCAGATAATTTATTTACTGATCAGAGAAAAATACTATTGGATAATGGTAACTTTATATACATAAAATTAATTTCTAACAATACAAACCTATTCAATAAATACGCATATGATTTCTCTGTCATTTTAAAAGAATTCTTTAAATCATACCAATACGAGATATCACCTTATAAAAAAGATTCTATTATAACCCATTTGCTTACCGAAGAATATGATTCTGCAAGGAATATTGCTAAATCTCATGGAATTAACTTAGATTTTTTAGATACTTGCGTAATCATCCCAATATTTAAACTCAGTCGAAGCAAAGTAAATATTATAAAAGAAAAGATCTATGGATTAATCAATAATCCTACTTTGTCTTTATTGACTATTTATTCTAATAATTGTATTGTGTTTTATTCAAAAAAAGAAGAACCCTACTTTTTAAATAGTCTCCTTTCACTTTTTAATAATAACGTCAATAATTATGTTTTTTTTAATAATATAGAGCATATTGGATTTTTAGAGAATCTTGTAGACTTAAAAAGTTTTACGAAGGAAGTACACAGTTTCAATAAATCTTTTCGAATTGCAAAAAAAATATATCCCAACAATTTCTTGATTTCTAAGGAATATATACATTTATCTGAGCTTTGCTATAATATTGTACATTATATGAATGAAAAATTACCTGAAGATTATATTAAAATCTTGACACCATTGATATTAGAAAATGATAAACAACTAATTCCAACATTAACAACTTACCTTTTAGATACACAAAATGATATTTTAGAAACATCTAAAAAATTATATATACATCGTAATACTGTTCAGTATAGAATTAATAAGATTAATCAACTATTATCAACTGATATAAACAAAATGCCCGCGCTTTACGAAGTTTATTTAGCTGTCGCACTTTTACGAATTGATGGTTCTAAATTTTAAAAAATTGTTTTTTATTAATCAATACTTTTCGAAATGTAATTTAAGGTGCTTTTTATTTAGATTTAAAAGTTAGGGGGGATGGAGTTATGGAATTGTTTTAACCTCTTGATTTTCTATCTATAAAATTATTCATAATTTCTATTTTCATTCAGTGCAAATTTGGTTCCTTAATATCTTTTATGTACAGAAATCGACTCAAAGCTCATATTATATTAAAACAATCTTAAGAACATAAACTAAAAATAAATAGGTTATCTTAAAATTCTATTGATAGTCTTTTGAAATACTAAATAGTTCTTATATTAATACCATATAATCTAGAATATAATTAACATATAGACAGTAAAGTATTTTGTATTATGATTACTTAATTGTTATTAAATTTAGTAATTTTTAACCAACTTATTAAACATTTAATTATTCAAAGATATATCTTTTAAAACAAATAATCTTTCATATCTCCTAATGGTTTTTGAATGCCTATTTTCACAAAGAAATAGAGGTTTTGTTGTATTTCTACATTAAAACCTCTACTGTTCTTTTATTACACTTTTTTTAAGTATTCAATGTTTTTAATTGTATCCGGTCGGTTTAAGATAAAGGATGATTTCACTACATCTTTTTGACATCCATGGAAGATTATGCTTATTCGTCGATTATACCCCATACTTTGAAATAATCCGGGATAGGAGTTACAATGTGTTCTTATGGTAGAACACCCTCTTTGTTTTGCTCGTTTGCCTACAAAATCCAATAAATCGCGGACGACTTCAACATTTTCTTTACATTTTAACTTGTCGATAATACAATCTTTGTTTTCGTAACGCAACCATGTTAAAGCGACGATTTTACCGTTTTGCTTAACTAATAATTCTTCCTTATTTTTTTCTATCATGCTGATTGTTTCAGCTTTATGCATCGATACACCTCTCTTTCGGGCTCTCGACACGAAACACACTTCCATCGCTCGTAGACGCGTGATATCCATTTAATTTAGGTCTTCTGACTTAGTTTCTTCATTTTTCTCGACCTTCCCGTTTCCAGTGGTATCCCGAAAAAAACTCTTCATCACAGCGGCGTGACCGTACAGAATTTTCATCTGTTTCCCTTACAAATTAAATGTTAGATACTTATCCTTTATAAACTTTTTGATACAATGCTAAAACATCATCCATTGATGCTTCACGAGGATTCCCCTCTAATGTTCGATCCTCCATGGTAGCCTTTGCCATACTAGGAATTTCTTGAAAATATTGTTCTTCCGGAATTCCTAATTGTTGAATATTTTCCGGTACCCCAAGTTGTTTCTTGATTTCCCGAATGGTATTTAACAGCTTCATCACTTTATCCAAAGGGCTTTCTCCTTGGATCCCTAAAACCTCAGCTACTTCACTGTATTTTTTAAGGTTTTCTTCATGGATGGAATGACTTATTGTTAGTCCCACATTATATTCTATAATATAGTTTAACAAAATCCCATTACAAAGTCCATGTGCTACATAAAAATGACCACCTAAGCTATGGGCCATGCCATGGGTAAGCCCTAAGGAACTTTGTTCAAAGGCCAATCCTGCCATACAGGAAGCTATGTGCATATTGGTTCGATGTTCTTCTTGTGAAATATTTAAAAACATGGGAACCAAATGATCGCGCACCAACTTCAATGCTTCTACCGCATAGCCGCGACTAAATGGATTACTGAATTTTGACACATAGGCTTCTAATGCATGGGTAAATACATCTAGCCCGGATTCTGCCACAACTTTTGGAGGAACGGTCCTTGTAAAGTTAGGGTCTAATACTGCAATGTCCGGTATCATTCTTTTATCTACAAGGGGAATTTTTCGATTGTTTTCTTCATTGGTGATGACGGAATAACTTGTCACTTCCGATCCTGTTCCACTTGTGGTGGGGATAGCAATAAGCTTCGTTTTTTTTATGTCGTCTTTTCTCACGATTTTTTCTTGTAGTCGATAATCTAAATAAATAATCGCTTTTGCCGTATCGATAACGGATCCACCGCCGATAGCAATAACCACATCAGGTTTTGTGTCAACCAGATGTCTTACCCCTTCTGTTACAATCCCCAGGGTAGGATCCGGTTTTACCTTATCAAAAATATGACAAGGTATCTTCCTGTCCTCTAATAATCTTAGCGTTTCTTGTAGCAATCCAAACTTCACCATATATGGATCTGTGACGATACAAACTTTTTCCATCTCCAAGGTATTAAGTTTTTGAATGGAGTGGGGTCCGTAAAAGATTTCCGTTGCTATACCAAAATTCTTTTCCATCGTCTTCACCTTTTATTGCCAATCTGCCGGATAGGTTACATAGACAAATCGTACTTTTTCCCCTTCGGGACAAGTAAATTGAATGCTTGAATTTTTTGGAATAAAAAGGGTATCGCCCGCTTTTCCTCGAATTTTTCCGGTAGGGGTTATAATTTCTAAGGTTCCTTCTAAAATGACATCGACTTCGTCGTAAGATAAGGTCCAGGCAAATGGTTTGCCATTGATGACTTCCATATATCC
>JAEZZN010000094.1 GCA_023418535.1 Bacillota bacterium
TACTAACCCTATTTTTAATCTTAAACTTTAGGGTGCTTTTTCATGCTTATTTTTATTCAGTTTTTATCAATATCATTCCTTATATTTTCTTTGTTTCACCTCTTGACTTTTAATAGTTAGTCTTTCAATCATGATATGTTGATATTATTCTTCTTCAATCTTATATTTCTTTGGTGTATATTTCTTATTTTCAATTTTTGCCATGTAAAAAGCTTCTTGCACAGCATTTAATATTGTTTCTTTATCTTCTTCTGGCAATTCTCCACCAGCCATTAGACCAATCATGCCGTTAACTATTTCCTCAGCATCTTTTGATCCCTTATAACCAAATTCTTTTCTAGCATTTAGTAAAAAATTAGTTTCTTGTGAGAAAAGATAGTCAGTATCAACTTCTAGAGCATTTGCGAGTTTCTCATAATATTTTCCAGAACGAGGGATTGTTTCACCTAGCTCATATCTTGAAATAGATTTTATGGAGATACCAGACTTTTTAGATAGGTCTTCCTGGGTTAAGTTCTTTTCTGTTCTTAATTTTTTTAATTTTGTGGCGAAGTTCATATTTATCCTCCTTTATAGTCACTAAAAATGAAATTTAATATTGATATAAGTCGTTAAGAGACTTAATACAATATCTAAAAAGACTTTTAATGACTATATTATACTTTTAAAGTCCTATTAAGTCAATTAAAAATTTCGAAAGACATATTTCTAAAGCAAAGACATATTAAAAATAAAGAAAAAAGTAAAAAATAATATTTCAAGTAATAGATAGATGAAATTTATCAAATAAAAATTAAACAGGCCTATCTTATTTCAGATAATTTTGATTTTGTGAAATAATATTGATATAATTTTATTAGTATTTCAAAATAATGGAGGAAGTCATATGCAAAAAGAAAGAGCTGGTAATTTTAAAAAAAAATTATCAGGAGAATTGTCGTATTTTTCATATATGCCGGCAAAATTGCCGCCTAATCCACCAATAGAAATTAGTAATGATACTATTGAAATTTTAATAAAGGCTCATAATGTATTAGCGATACTTGATGATAGAGCGAAAAACATTTCAAACATGAATTTATTTGTTTCTATGTATGTACAAAAGGAAGCACTTTTATCTTCTCAAATTGAGGGAACACAGGCGACACTAGAGGATATTTTTAATCCGGCAATATCTTCTAATATAAACGCTGATGTTGAGGAAGTGGTAAATTATGTAAAAGCGACGAATTATGCAATTGAAAGATTGAATACATTGCCTATTTGTAACAAACTTTTATTAGAGACACATGAGATTTTGTTATCTGGAGTGCGAGGTAAAGAAAAAAATCCTGGAGAATTTAGACAAAGTCAAAATTGGATAGGAGGCCTTGGATCTACACTTAAAAACGCAAGATATATTCCTCCTGCTGTTAATGATATGAGAGTAGCTTTATCGGATTTAGAAAAATATATAAATGAGAAAAATGGTCTAGACCATTTAATTAGAATTGCATTAATCCACTATCAATTTGAATCAATACATCCTTTTTTAGATGGAAATGGACGTATAGGAAGACTGTTAATTATACTTTATTTGCTGGAAAAGAAAGTTATTAAAACCCCAGCATTATATATTTCATACTATTTGAAACAAAATCGAATTGAATATTATGACAGAATGACTTCTGTAAGAGATACGGGAAATTATGAACAATGGATAAAATTTTTCCTTGAAGCTATTTACAAAAGTGGAAAATCAGCTATAGAAACAGCCGATAAACTAATCACTTTAAAAGAAAAAAATATTAAACTTATTGAAAATGAAAAATTTACAAAAAGTACTCAAGAAACTGTAATAAAAGTGTTTCAATATTTAGAATCTCATCCAATTATTGATATTTCAAAGACTGCAAAAGATTTATCTATGTCATATAATACAATTTCTAAAGCTGTACAAAGATTAGAGCGAATAGGAATTTTGAAATTGGCGAATAATCAAGAAAGAAATAGAGTTTTTATCTATCAAGAATATGTTGATATTTTAAGTACTGGAACAGAATTGGAAGATTAGTAGAATTTTGTTCATAATCAAATTCTTACATATGAAAAAATAATTAATTATGTAGGAAGTGATAAAAATGGATATTGGAAGGTGAACAAATAGAATTAGTACACAAATAAGCTAGGATGAATCTTAAAATAATTCATCCTAGTTATTGTTTACCGATAAAGTGTTAAATATGATAACATATATCATATAGATTAAAACTTAAAAATGAGGTATTTAAAATGTCAAATTCTCCAAATAAAAACAATGAAAGAACTCAAAGAGCAGAGCTTCACAGAAAAATATGGGCTATTGCAGATGATGTAAGAGGTGCAGTAGACGGCTGGGATTTTAAGCAGTATATATTAGGTATACTTTTTTATAGATTCATCTCTGAAAATATCACAGAATTTTTTAATAAAGCAGAGAATGAAGCTGGTAATGAAGATTTTAATTACGCAGATATTACAGATGAATTGGCAGAAGAATATTTTAGAGAAAATACAGTAGAAGACAAAGGTTTCTTTATATTGCCAAGTCAACTATTTCAAAATGTAGTTAAAAATGCACATGAAAATGAAAATTTAAATACAGATTTAGCAAATATATTTAAAGAAATTGAGGGTAGTGCTATAGGTCATAGATCTGAAAATGATATAAAAGGTTTATTTGAAGATATTGACACAACAAGTAATAGACTTGGCGGAACAGTTAAAGAGAAAAATAAGAGATTAGCAGATATATTAAAAGGAATAGCAAGTATTAATTTCTCAAGTTTTGAAGATAATGAGATAGATGCCTTTGGTGATGCATACGAATATTTAATTTCAAATTATGCAAGTAATGCTGGGAAGTCAGGTGGGGAGTTTTTCACGCCTCAAACAGTGTCAAAATTACTTGCTAGAATAGTTATGGATGGTCAAAAGACTGTAAACAAGGTATATGATCCTACTTGCGGAAGTGGAAGTTTATTGCTTCAAATGAAGAAGCACTTTGATGAACACATAATCGAAGAAGGATTTTTTGGTCAAGAAATAAATATGACAAACTTTAACCTTGCTCGTATGAATATGTTTTTACACAATGTAAACTATGATAAGTTCTCAATAATAAGGGGGGATACTTTATTAGATCCAGGTCTTCTTGATGAAAAACCATTTGATGCAATAGTATCTAATCCACCATATTCCGTTAAATGGATTGGTGATGGAGATCCAACCTTAATCAATGATGAAAGATTTGCGCCAGCTGGAAGATTAGCTCCCAAATCTTATGCTGACTATGCCTTTATAATGCACTCATTACATTATTTATCAAGTAAAGGAAGGGCAGCTATAGTATGCTTCCCAGGTATATTTTATAGAAGTGGTGCAGAAAAAGCTATAAGAGAATACCTTGTAGATAATAACTTCATTGACTGTGTAATTCAATTACCAGAAAATCTTTTCTTTGGTACTTCGATAGCGACATGTATATTAGTACTTGCAAAGAATAAGACAGAAAATAAAATATTATTTATAGATGCAAGTAAAGAATTTAAGAAAGAAACAAATAATAATATACTTGAAGAGAAGAATATAAACAAAATTGTTGAAGAATTTAGAAATAGAGAAGAATTAGAGCATTTTTCAAGATATGTAGGTAAAGATGAAATTGCAGAAAATGATTATAATCTATCAGTATCAACTTATGTAGAAAAAGAAGATACAAGAGAAATAATTGACATCAAGGTATTAAATAAAGAAATAGAAGAAACAGTTAATAAGATAGATGAGCTAAGAGCTTCTATAAATGAAATTGTGAAAGAGCTAGAAGATGAATAATCAAAATATAAACTTCTTAATTTATAGATTACCAGACGAAGAAGTAAGCGTAGATATTTTAGTTAAAAATGAGAATATATGGATTAATCAAAAAGGAATGGCTGAGCTTTTTGGTATAGATAGATCTGGAATAACTAAGCATTTAAAAAATATATTTTTAGAAGGTGAATTAGATGAGAAAGTGGTATGTGCAAATTTTGCACACACCACTGAACATGGTGCAATTAAAGGGAAAACTCAAATTTCAAATACGAAATATTATAATTTAGATGCTATAATTTCTGTAGGTTATAGAGTTAATTCTTATAAAGCTACAAAATTTAGAATGTGGGCGACATCTGTTCTAAAAGAGTATATAAAAAAGGGCTTTGTTTTAGATGATGAAAGATTGAAACAAGGTCAAGATGTATTTGGAAAAGATTATTTTAAGGAACTTCTTGAAAGAGTACGCTCAATAAGAGCTAGCGAAAGAAGGATTTGGCAACAAATAACGGATATATTTGCAGAATGTAGCATCGACTATAACAAAAACTCTCAAATTACAAAAGATTTTTATGCTATGGTTCAAAATAAATTTCATTATGCAATAACTGGAAAGACTGCAGCCGAAATAGTAGAAAGTTCAGCTGACCATAAAAAAACAAATATGGGTTTAACAACTTGGAAAAATTCCCCAGATGGTAGAATCTTAAAATCAGATGTAACAGTAGCAAAAAATTACTTGAATGAAAAAGAAATAAGAAGATTAGAAAGAGCAGTAAGTGGATTTTTTGATTATGTAGAAGATTTAATAGAAGATGAAAACACCTTTACAATGGAAGATTTTGCTGAAAGTATTAATGCATTCCTAAATTTTAGGAGATATAAAATCTTAAAAGATAAAGGAAAAATTAGCAAAAAAACAGCTGATGAAAAGGCAAAATTAGAATATGATAAATTTAATAAAATACAAAAAATAGTTTCTGATTTTGATAAGGGAATTTTGAAAGGTTCATTTATGGAGGAAGACGATGAGTAAAGTAGATGAGCTATTATATGGTGAAAAAGTTGAGTGGAAGAAAATTGGAGAGATTGCAAAAATACAAAGAGGAAGAGTGATTTCAAAAAAGTATATCCAAGATAATGCAGGGATTTATCCTGTATACTCATCTCAAACAAAAAATGAAGGTGAAATAGGAAAGATTAATACTTATGATTTTGACGGAGAATATGTGACATGGACTACTGATGGAGCATATGCAGGAACGGTATTTTATAGAAATGGTAAATTTTCAATCACAAATATTTGTGGATTAATTGACCCTATTGATAAAACTAAAGTTTTACATAAATTTATAGCTTATTGGTTACAAATTGAATCTGAAAAACATGTAAAAGGTGGTTCTGGAAATCCTAAATTAATGAGTAATGTTATGGCCAACATTACTATCCCAATTCCACCCCTAAAAACGCAAGAAAAAATTGTAAAAACACTTGACAAATTAACAAATTATGTTTCAGAATTACAGGCAGAATTACAGGCTAGAGGTAAGCAATACGAGTACTACAGGGACGAGTTATTGAGTGAAGAAAATTTGAAGGTGATGTCTGAGAGAATTTTCATTAAAAATAATTTAGAGTTAAAAAGTTATAAAATACAAGATTTATGCATAAGACAAAAAGGAATAAACATTACAGCAAAAACTATGAAAGAGCTTGATAATAAAAATTCTTCAGTAAAAGTTTTTGCTGGTGGACAGACTACTGCGAGGTTAGAAGTTAAAGATGTTGGAGAAGAAAATGTTATATATAATCCGAGTGTAATTGTAAAATCAAGAGGTAATATAGATTTTGAATATTGCGATGAACCATTTACGCATAAAAACGAATTATGGTCATATTCAACAAACGATGAAAGCATAAATATTAAGTTTTTATATTACACATTAAAAAGCAATTTACAATATTTTAGAGATAGAGCTATATCAGGTAAATTACCACAAATATCAACAGGTGTTACTGATAATTATAAAATACTATTACCATCAATAAGCATACAAAACAAAATAGTACAAATATTAGATAATTTCCAAAATTTAGTATCTCAAACACAAGGTCTTCTACCAGAAGAAATAGAACAAAGACAAAAACAATACGAATATTATCGTGAAAAACTGTTGACATTTGATTTAGATAGCGACACAATCACTAGACAGACAGACAGACAGACAGACAG
>JAEZZN010000143.1 GCA_023418535.1 Bacillota bacterium
ATTATTGTTCATATCATAACCTCCACTAGCAAAATATAGCAATATTATAACATAGTTAAAGATAAATAATGAAACAATTAAAAGTTTTGGGTAGGTGAAGGAATATCTCCTTAATGCATTATATAAATCTGAAATGAATGCCAAATTGAATGTCAATGATAGAAAATATTAGCTTATGTTAGACAAGACATTTCTGCCTTCTCTCATATCATCATCAAAAATCATATCTTTTATCATCTATTGTAAGATTATCAACATCCACCAATCTGTTCTTAGGATTTCCATTCTATCTACTTGATAGTCACTAATTCAAATTTTCTTGCAATAATTGGTGTACGTTTAGGGTCTATCACAATTAAATCTAAATCATTTAACCATCTTCCCTAAACTAGATTGAATTTGGACTTTATTAGCTAATTTGACTTTCACACCATGATCTTTAAATTCATCTGTTGATTTAGGCTCGGCTGAATCTTCAACACTTGATAAGGTGTGGTACTCTCTTTCAATCAATCGTTCAACAAGCTTTCTATTTGAAAGTTTAACCTCATAAATTTCATCCATGGCATATATCGTTCTACTAGGAATGCATGTAATTCTCAATGGAGTCTTATAAATTTTGAATACCTGAGTTACACCTTGCTTATTGATTGCCCATTTCAATTGTTCAAATACTGATTGCTCTAAAGCATTGTCTACCTTTCAGATACATACCTGATTAGTTTCAAATCGCATTATCAACTGAATAAGGATATGAGCTATATCTGATGATTTACCAGACCCTCGTCCACCTTTACAGACTATATGTAAGATGTCAGAGTTGAATATTGCTCGCCACACAGAGTGAAATGCTTTTTGGAGTAATTCTGATATTCTAACTTGTCTAATCTAGATCACTCTCAATATTGTCCACAAATTGATCATGAGACATCATTTCAACTTCTTGTCTGTTCACATAGGTTGAATCAATTTTGTTTAGAACATCGACAGCCTTAATTCTGTCATTAGGGGATACAGCTTCATTATCTGCTAACTTACTTAATAACTCTCTTCTTGCTTGTGCATCCAATATTTTAGCCTTGTTTATTTTTTTTAATTGTTGATCTAAATAAACTTTGACACTAACATTTTCTAACAATTTAACGGCCTGAGTTTTAGAATAATTTTCACTATATCCAGCCTTTAGTGCCGATTGGTAAATGTTCCCACTGATGATGTACTCATCAGCAAATCGTCTCTGTCTCTCGTTAATTTTCCATCACCATCTTTCTTTATTTTTTAAAATCATATAAAATAGTTATATTATTGTATTTAGGAGATTTTTTATGGAAAAAGTTAAGCTGTTTTTTAGCAGAATATTAAAAAAATTATTTAGGTTTCTTATCATTTTTATTCCCATTTGTATTAATCAATTCATGTTAAACAAACTAGTTAAGGAAGGGATACCAGGTGTTATTAATAAACTTCAAACAACAATTATTATTGCGATAGTAAATTTAATAGTTTCACTATCTCTTTCTTTTTCATCAATTATAAAAAATTTAATCAATTATTTTGTTGTTGATTATAATACTAATAAAATATCCAGTATAGCTATCTTTTACTTTATACAATTTGCTTTGGTTGCTACACTATTACTTTTAAATGTTTTAGGAAAAGATAACTTCTCATTGCTTCTTGACGTTTTAACTATGTTTGGATTACTATTTACAATAATATTAGTTGTTAGAATAAATAGTAAACATTAAAAACTAATAATGTTAACTTTCAAATCTCAAAAAAGTACAAAAAAAAGGGAATATAAATGGCAAAAAATCTTTTTTGTACTTTTTTCAAAACTGAAACACACAAAAAAGCACCTCTGATGAGATGCTTTGCGACCGACATTGATGTCGGTACCAAAAATTATTAATACATTGTAAGGGGTTAGAATGTATTATTTTATTTTCTAATTATTTCATAAGCGGTAATACTTGGAATACCATCTTCATACACATCCAAATCAGTCATTCCCTTAAACTCAATGATTTCACCAAGTTCAAGTGTTCCATCTATTATCTTTGGACTGAAGTTGATACGATATTTTTCATTTTCGTTTGCAGTTACAATGTAATATTTAAAAGCTGTATCATCCTTAAATTCAACAACACGACCTTTAACCTTTATTCTTTTTCCTGTATTTTTCTGATAATTCTGCAATAATTCTTGATAAGGGATTTCCTTATACTCTGGCTTAATCACTGGAACATTTCCGTTTACGAATAGTGAATAGGTATCACTATGAGTGTAATGTTCATAAGATAGTTTGGTATAACCTTCGCCTGTTTCCTTATTTATTACTTCAAAATTATCATTAGAAAAATCAGTTGAAAAATAATCACTTACTAACTTTTCATTTTCATTAGATAAAGACCCATGAATTGCAATTATAGAATCCTTGATTAAATCTTTAAATTTATCATTGAACTGAAGAGCATTGGCATTTAACATAATTGTTGCTTTTGCATCTTTAGATACTAGTTCACCAATATTATCGTATAAATAAATTTCGTACTTTTCAAAATCTTTAATTTGCAATTTATATTGAAGTCCAGCAAAAGCATTCGTTTGCTCAAGTACCTCAATTTCGTAGCCTAGTTTATTCATATTATTCAAGTAATTATTGATATATAATGAATCTACATACTCCGTCTCCGCCTTAAAATTCTCATCAAAAGCACTCTGTAGTTCTTCCGCACTAACAGATTTAATCAATAATATAGCCAAAATCACACCCAGTAATACTTTAAACTTTTTCTTGCACATATTTAACCCCCTTAATATTTCTTTAATTAAATATTAAAGGATTCAACGTGTTTAATCAAGCTTTTCTAATTTTTCTTTTTGTTCTTCCATATATTTTCGAATTTCGGAAATCCGATATAACTGCACACCCATAGACCCAACGATAGCGCCTAATGCCAATCCAAGTCCGTAGTACATTAACATATCGAATTCCCCCATTTCATATTAATCTTGTTCACTTTTAGCCATTGTAGAAACTGATGCAATTCACTTGTCTCGTCCATCACATCATACTTAGCCTTACCGAACAGTTTCAACACATATCGCTTCAACCATTCCTCATCAAATATCAAATTGCCATTGATATTAACCATTCTATCACTCTCATAATCATTAAACAGCAACAAATGATGTGCATCTTTCCAATCTCGAGTCCACCAGTATTTCTTACCCTCATGTAAGATGTATGCCTTTCGGTTCTTCTTCTCTTTTAGCATACGCTTGCTTGATGCACTATTCTTGGCTATGTGTAAATAATAAAGCTTATCTTCAAAATTCACAACCAAGTCAGCACCAAACTTCAAATCAAGATACTCACTTGAGCGCACTTTGACTCCGTTTAATGATTTGAAAAACACTTGAACCTGTGCCTCAATCAAGTAACTAGAATACCCTCTAGCCAAACGAGATTCCACAGAACGCTTTAATGCTTCATTAAACTCGAATACATGAAGTTCTCAACGAGTAGATATACTTTTTGCCCTCGGCAAAGAACTCTTTCGCTCTCTCAACTCCACATTTAACATATTTAGTTTGTGTCGTAATTCGAACTAGTTCCTTAACTAAATCATCAAACAAATAGGCTATATTCCCATAGTTATTCAACTGCTCAAAATGTATGTCGAATTCAGCTAGGTATTCTTTAGTTTGATATTTTTCATCATCAATGGTGGCATTCCTGTTTAGCTGAATGACCTGATTCACCTCTGTGAACTTTTCAAAACGAGTAATCTCATCTCTGCAATCTTGAATGGTTCTGGATCTTTTTCCTTTAAATTTCATGACTAGAACTATTTCAGTCTCAAATTCATGCAAAATAGTAGGTATTTCAGACCTGTTTAACAGTTCTTTATTACCTACTACTTCTTTTTCGTCCGGCATTTCATTAATGAAATCGGACAAGTTACTACTGATATTTCGCATTGAAATCAACACCTTTCCTATTGTTTTTTAGGAGGGTAGTTTTGACCCTTTTTGAGCGAGTTTGGAAGTGGTTCGTTCCCTCGCTTTCATTTTTTTGTATGAAAAGGTTGATAAATCAATGTTTTTATGAAAATAAAAAATGGAGATGAGGGGTTTCCATACTTTGCTTGTTATAGCAAGCTTTAAACGTTGATATAACAGCATTCTTTAATGATTTCAAACGTCATTAAAAACAAAGTTACGTGATATCTTACGTGTTTTAGTCTAAAAACATCATTTTAACTAATGAATTTACCAAGTAAAAACAGTAAAAAGTCCCCCGACTAAGTAAAGGAAAAATTGAATGTGTTAATTTTCTTTAATTTCAAAAGTTAATAATGAATACTCTTTCTTTTCTGAGCGGTCAAATAATCTTATATTATTAGTTACACTCAGTTCCACAACTCCTACAGAAGGTACAGTAAAAATTCTATCCTGGTAATCGAGAACATCCCCTTCTATAAGATTATCATCAGTAGTAACAAACTTAAATTTTCCATTATTCGAATTATAAGAGAATAAAGTACCTTCAAATTTTGAAACTAAACTCTCAACTTTAATAGTGCTGTATAGTTCGTTTACCAATTTTTTTGATTGACTTGATGATAAGTGATTACTATACTGTTTTATTTCTAAACCTCCAATAGGTAAACCTGAAGTAACTTTTATCCCTATTTCATTTTCAGCTAAATCTTTCAAAATTGTCAAGAACTTATTAATAGCCTTAGGACTGAATTCATTAAGAGCTTCAAGTTTTGAATCCTTATCTTGCATGTATGCAATTCTTAGCATAGAATCTACTTTTTCTAAACTTTTCCCAACTAAATCATCATTTAATAAATTTGCTATTATCTCTGATTCTAATCTTACTCCAAAAGATGCGGCGAATGTTCCAACAACATTTAATGCGGTTTCTTTTTTTATTCTATGCGGTATTTTTGATTTCACATCCGCAGTATTATCTAAAGATAAGGAATTAACTAATGACTGGAAATTTGTTAAAGTTTGTCCCAATATATGTGCGCCTATCTCATTCTCGTGACTATCTTGGGGTTCTAATGAAATATCTACAACATATTTATTATTACTCGTCACCCTATCTTGTAGGATTACCAAGCCACTCTCAATATGAGAATTTACAGAAATTTCTCTCGAATTTTCTGTAATAAAATAATCCGCGTCTGGTAAAAAATCTAAAGGAATATCTTCAAAATTTCCAACAGAATAATTAATACAATCCCCAGTATCTTCCAGGACATATGTGTACGAATTATTTTTAAAAAGCTCCAGGAGAGAGAGTTCTCCAGTTTCAAAATGACGTAAATCCCTAGCCAAAACTGGTACTGTTATCCAAATGTCAGCGTAAGAATTTGTATCAGCCCATGTAGCTACATAAAGAAACCCTTTAGTATCATAAAAACTATAAATTATTGGTTGATCATAGTACTCATAAATTGATTTTATCTTATAAAACTCATAAGGCGTATATTTTAATTGTTGCATATGATCCCCCCTTTTCACAGTTTTTTTAATACTCTTTTATTATAATACTACTTTTTATATTTGATTCTATTGTTCCTGAACGAACCCACCACGTATGATGTTTACAACTATTAACAGAAGGGGTACAAAGAATTAACCCATCATTTTCATTTAAATTTACTCTTGAAAGATATCTAAAATTTTTCTTAGTAGCTTTTGCCCCTTTGATAACATTTTTTCTAAATGATTCTGCATCATTTTCACTAACAAAACTAGATAAACCGCTCCCCTGACATAACATTTCGGGATTGTTTTTGTGTTTTGCTCTAAACCTATCTTTCGAAGTATATGCTACAAAATCGTCTTTACTTATCGTTTCATTTTGGGTAAATCTAAAAATATCTCCGTTCGTAGCAACCGCTGAAAGGGGCGGACAGCTATAACCGCCGCCGGGAAAATACTCTTCATTCAACCACGTCAAACCGAACACTCCTATCTACACATAAATTAAATTAAGTATACAATAGAAAAAAGTCTAATGTAAGTACTATTTCATGAAAATTTAAAGAATTTAATATTTTACCTATTGGCGAAAGTTCGCACTTTAAAATATATATTCATTCCATTTATCTTCATCAATCTGTGGAATAGCTTTGTTAGCGTCCAATGCTGCGTTCATAGTTATGGTAAATTTTTCTAACCAATCTGCACTACAAGGACCGTGTAAAGGTACTGGGTAATCTAGGATTCTTTCAAGGCTATTCTCTCCAAATCTTGCAAGGTATTGAGCCTCAACCTCTTTAAAGCGTGTAAGTGCACTTGTACCGTCTTTATGGAATTTATCTAAATATTCCACCATTAATTATCACCTACTTATAAAATAACTACTTCCCTCTATTTGCCCCTACATAAATTAAGAATTTCTCGGACCGTACTTACTTATTGCCTTTATCTCATCTAGATATTCATCAATTACCATAAACATTTCAAGTAATGAATTACATTCTGTATTTTTTACACTAGAATATCCATTTTTTATATTCCAAAGATTCACATGGAAATAATATATAGCTGGAGGTCCATCAAATGTTATCTCTATGTCAAAATCTTCAATGTTTTTAGCCTGAATAAATATCTCATCAGTTTTTTCACTCTTAACGATATAATTTTCTTTAATCATTGCAACGGCCGCTTCCCATAATCTTTTAAAATGCTTTTTATCAAGATTTCTTGCTTGATCTAGATTTTTCTTAGTCATTTTATACACCCATTCTTTCTAAAATTTCTATACGATTAATCATGATTCGGAAGATTCTTCACTGTAGTTGAGGTTAAGGAGAAAGGTCTGCACATCGCTTTACCTTCTAAAGCTAAACGGTTATTTTCTATCCATTCAGCTATCTCTTTATCTGATAAACCTGCGTCTTTGGCTCTTGAGAGAAACTCCTCGCTAGCGATGTCACCTATACTCATTTTAATTGCAGTCTCTTGTTGATCCTCATAAATTACGTTTAGTAATGCTTCTGATTCCTCCAAATACATCACTCCCTCATATTAGTATTGCATCTCTATACGCATATTATAAACTAAAAACCCCACAAAGGGGGCAAATTATTTTTATAATGGAGAACTGTAATTACCAATATTATTAGAGCCAGTTTTCATATTTTTTGGTATTGGCACTATCCACTCAGGAGGCATTCCTAAATATGATTTAGTGTTAAAAAACTTCTGATTCTTCATACCAGTTCTAACCCCCACACCTTCCGCTACTTTTTTTAAAGGATGTGGATAGGCTACAATAAACTAGACAGAAAAGATAAGGTGTGTAAACTATAAGAAAACACACTGGAGGAATCATTTTATGTCGCAAAGAAGAGAACGCAGAACCTATACGCAAGAATTTAAACAACAAATGGTCGATTTACTAAACTCTGGAAAACCAAGGGCCGACATCATCAGAGAATATGAACTAACACCATCGTCTTTTGACAAATGGGTCCGTCAGGCAAAAAAGACAGGTTCATTCAAAGAAGCCGATAATCTGACCCCAACGGAAAAAGAGCTTATAGCCTTACGCAAACAAAACCAACAACTTGAGATGGAGATTTTTTAAACAATCAAATTACACTTACGGACAAGGGGTTGTATTTTATGAAAAATAAAGATAGTAATTTAAATAGTTCATCAGTAACAAATATAGGTACACAAATTAACGCTTCGGGTCATTCTGCCATCGCTACAGGTGATAATTCTTCGGCAAATTTATACCACCAAGAAAATAATGGATTTGAATCAGTTGATGAACTAATTAAATACTTAAGTGGTCTTAACGAATATGAAAAACCACTAATTGCTTCCGTAATTAATGATATTCATCAACAACCGGAAAATAAGGATAATATTCTTAGTAAAGTTGAATCGTTTTTGACTAATCACCCTAAATTACTAACAACTTTGACCTCTGGAACTACTTTAATATTTAATAACTGGGACTCAATTTCTACTAGTTTAGGCTTATAAATTAAAAATGATTATATTCTAAAATCCATTACCGAAAGTTACGTGATATCTTACGTGGTTTAATTACAACAATTTCATACAAAATAAAATAACTACCGTCTAAAAGCCTATTGTATCAAGCTTTTTAACAGTAGTTATTTTGTAATATATTAGAAAATGGAGATGAGGAGATAATTTAATTGCTTTCACATCAATCTTTATACTTATATGGAAATACTTTAGACTACATTTCCCGCATACACTTATGTTTTAGATGTTAAAGTTTTATACTAATAATTTTTACTTGCAAAAAATATAACTTGTCACACTCTCAAGATCTTCATAAACATTTTTATTTAAGTTTAATATATCTAAAGCTTTTTTGAATTTAGAAAAAATATTATTAAAAAACTGTATTATTATCCCACCATTTAGTAGTAATCAATGAGAGATAAAGTACAACTATCATCTCTACAGAATTTTTTTCAATTAACATAATTGATTTTAAGCCTACGACAATATTTCTACTAACTCCTTTTAAAATGGCGCTTCTACCATTGATTGATACATATATCTAAGTAAATCACTATCATATTCTAGATAATTTTTTCTAAACTGTCCTTCAGTCATATTGTCTTTAAATACCTCTTCGTAAAGGATATCCATTCCTCCATTTGAATATTTAAAGAACTGCTGAAATAATTCTCTCTGGAATTCCTTGTCCGTAATATTATTGAGAAACTCTTCCCCATAGATATCATAGGCTATAGTATATAATACACTTCTGTCATCTGAAGAAAGATACACGGGACGAAATTCAATTCCACCCCCTTCGAAATCCTCAGTATAGCGATTATGTTTATAGCCTAACACAACACCTAGCATAAACACATCTTTAATTTCAAATTTCATAATATCTCGCAAACCTTTATGAAAGTTTTCATATCTCTGATCTAATTTTACAGTACCTTTCATTTCTGTTATAAAATCCATTAGATATCCCCCATTTCTAGTTGACTTAATTTTTCATAACTAATTGGTGTTGTTCGACCATTTTGATTATCTAAAACATACGTTTTCCCAACTTGTTTGTATTCTTCAAATAAACCTTTCTCTGTGTTTGTAAACTCAGTGTCTGTTAGTAAGAGAATCCACTGATTGGTTAATTTAGGAATATTTTTGATTAAATTATCTCGATTATCTCGACTCAATCGAGCAAACGGTGTATCCATAAATAGTGGGAAATTAATTTCCGTTCGACCTCTGGAAGCAATTTTTGCTAAAGATAAGATAAATGATAAAGAGAAAATTTGTCCTTGTCCCATACTTAAATCTTGAACAACGTTTTGGTCAAAATGATTTAAGAGATTGATTTCGAAATTATCACCAATTCTTACCTCTTTGTAATTGTTTCGATCTTTCTTATCAAGTAGCGTCATAAAGGTAGAGAAGATTTCGTTGGAAAGCTCTTCAGTAATTGAAGATGAATATTCTAGAATGGTTTCTTCTAAAACATCTCTAAAATGTTGAAGTTTATTTTTAATGGCAATATCTTTCTGCACTCGACTATATTTTTCAGATAACTTATCGATTTCTTTTTCAAGATCATTTAAAGATTTCTTCAATTGCTCAAGTTTATACTCAGCAGAAATAATGCTATCATTTAACTGTTTCTCGTCTTTATAATACTCTTTTAGTTGCACTTCTAATTGATTGAGATTTTTGATATTTGCAGCCTTTTCACCAATTAAATCATTTAACTGTTTAATTTCAATTTCGGAAATCTCAATTTCTTCCTTATTCTTAACTAACTTTTTAATTAAGTTGTCCACTGACGAAATAAACGTTTTTTCATTGCTATTTAAATTATTGTGAGTATGTAAAATATTACGAATCACTTCTGTATTATTTGAAAACTGATATTCTTTAAGTAACTTATCAATAGATAAGTATTGACTAGAGTCTTCATCAAATCTTGTTCGACATACCGTACAAGTTAAATCATGTAAGGTTTTTTCCAGTAAGGATCGTGGTATCATATCGGAACTATTGTTTAGATACTCCTTTAAAAAGAGTTCATTTTTATTTAAAATATCCTTTGCACCATAATGGATCCCTTTTTTAAGAAGTTGTTTAATTTGATTTTTATATTGACTCCGATTTTCTTCCTTATATTGTAGTATTTCCTTTTCTTTACTTACTTTATCTTGCACTTCTTTAATTTCAGCGTTACTACTTAATTTGTTCTTAATAGCAATCATTTCTTCTGAAAGAGCTCTTTTTTCATTTCTATAATTTATTAAAATCTCTTCAGTCCGTTTAATTTCATTTTCAGTATCTGTTTTTTTTCGTGTTTTGTTATCAATTTCTTCGTCTTGTACCTGTCGTTTAATTTCTGCTTGTTTTTCTCTCATCATCTTATTCAATTCTTTGACTGAATCTTCCAGATACTTTATTTGTAAAAGTCTAATAATTCCTTCTTGAACACCTTTTGAAAGAGACTTTTCAGACTTTGTCGTATCTAAGAGTTCCATTCTTTCCGCATCAAAGAAGAAGAATTCTCGAATTTCAGGCTCAATAATCCGATTAATAAAAACATTCTCATTTCCTTCTCTATACGGAACGTAGTCCCCTGCTTCGCTAAATGTATATAGCTCGGGGTCACCAATACGATCTGACACTTGATTATCTTTTTTGATACTAGTTATTGAACGCCTAATCACATAATCTACATCATTAAATTCAAAATGCATTTCTACAGTTGCTTCGACCGGGTAATTTTTATTTTCCTCGAGCTTAGCCGTATTTACTAAATTTATGTTTTGAATGTTTTCATCTTGTTTTAATGACTTATCCCCATATAATACAAACATCAATGCACGAAAAAGACCTGTTTTACCATTTCCATTTGCACCGATAATTAAGGTAACATTTTGGTCATTCGTTCCAAATTTAAATTCTGATTCCCCATAGAATTGGCGGAAATCTTTCAACTTCATCGATTTAATTATCATGAATGTTACCCTCCTCTAAAACAATTTTTTCAATTTCATCGAGTAATCTTTCATTTGCATTGCGATTAGGAACACGATTATCTTCAATATCTTTAATGTAATCAATCAATAAATCCACATGATTTGGTTCTTTTTCTTCTAATAGTTTAAGTAAATTTGCTTGAAGTTTCATTATTTCCTCCGTTTTCTTTTTTCAAAAATTCGTACATTTCCCACGGCTTAATGTTCAAATACATTTCTAAATCATAGTCTGCTAGCAACCTTCTTATAGGCTCTCTTACTTGATACTTGTTACTAGCTAAACTTGAAAATTCTGCAAATCTTGGCATTTCTCTTTTGGCAATACTATTAAAAGTATTATATTCTAAGTTATCTTGTAAAGTAATAAAATCAATAATATTGGCATAGTTTTTACCATCAGAAAGTCTTAATACTCTACCCCTTCTTTGCACAAATTCTCGTGGATTAGAAGTACTTGATAAAAAGTAGGCATTTTTTGTAGCAGGAACATCGACCCCTTCGTCTAAGCACTTAATTGCAACTAACACTTCTATTTCACCTCGACTAAATAAGGACAACAAAGTTTGTCTTTCCTTGTTTTTTATTTCAGAATTAAATCGATGCACTTTAATTCCTAAATCAGAGATCGCTCGCACAGTCTCATCCACTGCACCAGACGCACAATAGACAAGGGTATGTTTATAATCATCTTGCTTTTTTATCAACTCAATAAGTAAAGGTAATTTATTTTCAGCTTTTTGTAGAATAGCCGCTCTTCTAATTAACAAACTATTTAAACGTTCCTGTTCGTTTTTTGTTAAATTAATTTGACCAGTGAGTTTTCCTATTCGAGTCGTATAAAGTTCATATTTTCTTACTTCTTCATCCGTTAAAGGAACTAACTTTGGATAGTAGTAATAAGGCGTTAAAAAGTTATTATTAATAGCTTCTTCCATTGTGTACTCATAAACGACCTGATCGAAAATATCTAATATTCTTTGTGTTCCTGCTTCATCCCACCATCTGCGGGGGGTCGCAGACAAGCCAAGAGCAGCTTCAAAATTCTTAAAATCAGCCTCTTTATAAGTAGACGTGCCAATATAATGACATTCATCCGCAACTAGTAGCCTATGATCAGACACTTTTGAAAGTAAAGTTTGAAAGTCATCTGATCCCATACTCTTATACGACCCAATTAAAACAACTCTATCACGAAAACCCAAATTATATTCCCAAATTTGATTTTTTAGATCGTTGTACCATTTATTTTTGGAATTCGCAATCGTCATATAATTATTTAAACCAAAAATATCAAAATCCTTAATCCATTGATCAATTAGATGTAGAAACGGGACGATGATTACGAGAAATTGACGTCCGTTCTCTTTATAGTGCCTATCAATTGTTTCAAGAGCAGTAAATGTCTTCCCGGTACCTGTAGCCATTTCTAAAATACCTTTACGATTATTATTTTCAAAAGATTCAATGGCTACTTCTTGATACTTTCTTAACTGGATACCCAATTTATACCTCCTCTGCCAAATAAATACGTCCAAAATCATTCCTTACAAAAATACCTTTGGTAAATAACCAAGCGTGTAAGTGTTGAGTATTTGACTTTAGCAAGCCTTTTAGAATTAAATAATTTAGAACATTCTCATTTGTTCTGTTTTCTTTAAACTTTTTCATCTCTATCGTTACAATATCCTTATAAGTCAGTTGGCTGTCTCTCAAAGCGATAATCATTGGATCAACAAAGTACTGAATATTTTTAATGTACACTTTTTTATAGTCCAAATAGTTTGTGGCGATATAATTCATCAACTCAATCGTCCAACGATGCCCATTCACTCGAGATAATTGGCTAAATTCAGATTGAATGGTAGATAAAGAGAGATATTCATTCTGTTCAAATCTTTCTAAAATGAATGCTTCAATTACTTCTAAAGCCTCCCCAGTTATATCGAGTGTAGCTGGTAACACAAAGAAGTCTGCGTTAATTGGCGCAATTTTTCCATTCTCTATAAACTCATTCAAATAATTATTAGAAGTTTGTTCAGATAATCCTAAACTTTTTCCAGCTTTAATAAAATCCTTCCGGTGATACTTGTCCATTTCTCCAACCTCTTTAATAAAGACATCAAAATAATCCATCTTACTGTCTTTATTGAATAGTATTCGTGTATGTCCAATCGTATCTGGAAACATCTTCTTAAGTAAGTGCGTAAAATCAATTTGATCCGTATAATTTTTTGCTCTTAATTCTTGGTTCACTTCTAAATTAAATTGAAGCTCCTGATAAACTTGCTTAATCGAAACGTAGCCCTTGTTCAGTAAACGACTATTCACAGCATTTTTTATTGAATTTAACGTGTTTTCGGATATTTTAGTTTTATTAGTATTAGTAATAGTTACAATCCCATTCTTTAAGGTGTAAGTATCTTGACTGCTGTTCTGATAAATTGAGTGATCTTCGACACCAATTTCCTCTATTAAATCATCTATGTGCATACTTCCATTATTTTTATCCAGAGTTGTTAAAATAATTTCTACAGTAGAAAGAACTTCCGCATCCTTTTCATATATTCTAAGCGCTGTCTTACCGACGAACTTAAATTCCTCTTCAAACAAGAACTTGATTAAATAATAAATAGAGCGATCCGTATAGCCCAAATCATCTATCTCTGACTTAAAGGTTCTATAGATTTTTTTTACTGAAACAAATGTATTATGTAGAATTTCACTATTTATAAAATTATAAATTTCATCAATTAATGCATATGGTATTTGGTTCACATCTAGCTTTCTATACATATGTGCGTCTACTTTTAAAACGGTCTCATTTTCTCTTTCTAAAATCGCTTCAATATTTCTTATCACAGCATCTTTTTGACGACCTGACAAATCTTCGATAATTTTTTCAGGCGCATATAATCTCAAACGTTCTAAAAATAACTGATAAGATTTATCGTCCGAAAGGTCCAAGATATCCTTAGAATAAAAACGCTCAATAATGTAAGTATACATTTTATTTTTGCTAATATTTTCTTTGAGAATTACATCGTTTCTTCGAATATAATTTGATTTTTCTAAATAATAATGGAATATCTTTTCAATTCCTTTATTTAAGTCGTTATTATTAGATTCGTTATTAAAATCATTGATGAATGAATCGATATCTTTGATCTTCAAGACCTCATTTTCTCTAAATAACTTATCGACTTCATTTATAGTCTTTTTATATAGGTCTTCATACTCAGATAAAATAAATAAATCAAATTTCGAATCATAATAAAACTCTGGGTGCTGAATTGAAACTAAAAGATTTCTTAGACCACTTTCTTCTATAATTGCTATCTTATTCTTTTTAAGGTGTTTTTTATATAATCCAATATAATTTGTAGAAAATACTTTGCTAAATTTTGTTTTTATTTTACTTTCTATTTGTCGGATTCTTTCTCTTGTAACCCCTAGAGTATTCGCTATGTCTTCGAGTGTTTTTGGATCCTTGTGAGTCATGCGCTCATTGAAAATTATGAGTTCTCGCTCATTTAGGTTAAGTAGATTATTTTCTAGATACTCATCGAATTTTTCAAAAAAGCGGATTTTCTCAATATAAAAGAGAATAATCTCGATACTATGCTTTGATATCTTTATGTCATTTTTAAGTAAATTATTAATAGGTAAAGTCAGGATTTCAGAGTCTTCTGACAAATCATGTAATATAAAATCTAAATTTAAAAAATCAAGAATTTCTTCAATAGATAATTTATAAGACTCTATATTATTAATTTTTTCTGTATTAAAAGCTTCTATTTCATCTTTTTTAGCTTCAACACTGTGTAAAATTTTTTCTCGTTGTTGTTTAGATTTTGCTAATCTGAAAGTTAATTGTTTTAATTCTGTATAACTAACCAAAGAAATCTGATTCTTAATAACATAAGTTTTTGACACTTGGTCTTCTAACATAAAATAAGCCAGAAATTTTGCTTCATTGTTGTCGCTCTGTAATAAGTCAAAACGTTTTGAAAACTTAACTTCTCCTAATTCAAATATAATTTCTAATAAACTTAATAGTTTTTTCTTTCCTATACCTTTCGTTTTAAAGAATTCAATACTATTTTCAAATGTAAAGTCACCTAATTTTTTTACTCCACAATGATTAGCATTTCGTATAACGATTTGATAAGTACTATTATCTAGTATATCCTTCAAGTAAAAATTGGATATATGATTGTTATTCTGAATAAATTTAACTAGTTTATCAGCTATCAGACCATAATTCATCGCTATTTTATCAAGTGCTTTAGATATTGCTTTTATTTCCTTTTCTACTAGCCTATCGTAAAGGAAATTTTTTGTATCTAGATTAATAAAATCATTTAAATAAACGATGTTCTCGTTAAATAGTTGGTTCATTAATGAAGTAGGAATATCTAGCTCAGAAATATGTAAATTTTGGTAAAAAGTACTTCCCGAAATGGTAATAAATAAATCATCAATAATTTTAGTTTTCGCACTATTTTTTCTTATCTTTAAATCTTTTGTTGAATTAACAATAGCAGGTGATGTTGATTCTGATGGAATAAATTTAATATGAGTTTTATAGTCCATTGTCTTATTTAAGAAATTCGATATTTTCTGCTTTCCTATTCCTCTAGATTTAAATAAACCCACAGCATTATCCATATTAAAAGCACCAAAAGTATAAATACCAAGTTCCATTGCATTTCTTAATAAAATACCATCCGCTGACTCGTCTAACAACTGTATTAATTTTAATTGAGAAATTTCAGGATTACACTTGACATATTTAAGCAGTATTGTTGCAATTAATTCATAATTAAGTAAAATGTCATTTAATTCTTCTAATGTTTTAACTAATTGATTAACTGATAACCCATTAAGAATCGGTTTCATTTTTTCTTCAGTGATATCTGACACAAATATAATTCCGTTCTTTTTAAAATAATTTTGTGTATCTGTATTTTTTAAATGTTTGATTTCAATATACTCATAGTATAAATTGTTTTCTATAAGATTGTATATTTTTTGTAATTCATTTTCTTTAACAGAATTTGTTTTCTCAGCTTCTTTAGCTTTAATAGCTAATTGTGGCAAATTCTTCTCTTTCACTGTAATTGATGCTACCGGTCTTACATCTTTTGACTTCGATTTAAATTTTAGTAAATCATCATTTGATTCATAGATAGTAAAACCTGCTGCCTTAAGATTCGATTCTAAAATTATTAGGTCATTTTTTGAAAGCTTTAAGACTTTAAACCCTTCCAATGGTACATGATTAAAAAATTTATTATTCATTACATCAAAAAAACGAGTAAAGCCACCTATATTAAGCAAATCGTAATCTAAGTCTTTGTATGCATTTTTAGGTGTTATTTCTGTAGATAATATTAATTTATTATTGGTTAGTTTAATCTCTGGAAATAAAGGGGACTTATTTAAAAGATTAAAATAGCCTCCTCTTAAGACAAATTCTGTAGTGATTTTAATAAAAAGTTGATGGTTTTCTTTATATATCTTTCTGAAAAAGTCAAGAGGTACAAACGTTTGATTTTCTTCTATTTTCTCGAAAGGAATATTATGCACATTGTTAAACTGTTGGTAATTAAATATTGTTGGTAAATATAATCCATGTTTTTCCATGAAAAATCTCCTTATGAAATCTGCTAAACTATAAAATTTGCTTATCATAATTAGATCATAGATTTTTTATATAGTCAATGACCTTTTATTGAGACGGCCAAAAATTTCCTGGCCCACACCATTTGACAAAGAGCCATAAATGACTGCTAATTCAATCAAAACACACAAAAAAAAGCTTCAAACCGGAGTTTGAAAGCTATTAGAAAATGGAGATGAGGAGATTCGAACTCCTGTCCAGATATCTCGTCACCAACGAGTCTACGTCAATAGTTTATCCATTTAAGATTTAGCT
>JAEZZN010000128.1 GCA_023418535.1 Bacillota bacterium
AACTGCTGTATTCAATATAATTCACTCCTTTACAAGAAAGAATTATATCAAAAAAGATTACCTTAATTAATGCAAAGTGTAACCATTTATCTGCAACAATTTGGGTAATCTTATTTTAACTTTTATACCTCCTTTAGTTTGCTATGTACATATATCACTCTAAAGGCTGTAAATAGCAAGTCTATTTTTCACAGAAACTACAAATAGAAGATAAGACATAAACCACACAAGGAAGTGCCACGCCATTTCCCCACATCTTATACTCCGAAGAATCCCTATGAGGATTTGATAGCCACTTTCTGATTTCTTTTTCGCTCTTTGGCTTTTTTGCTTTTGTGACGTTTTCTCGATAAGTTTCAAAGACATCCACCCAAAATTTAAGTTCTTCATCACTTGGATTTTTTGTTTCTAAATGGTCACACCAACCATCCGGAAAACCTTGAAGTCTTGCACATTCTTTTGGCGTTAATCTTATGACTAGCTTTTCTCTTCCAACGCAAGGTGGATCCTTATAGTCACTTGCCACCAGTGTATTTGCTACATCTTTGCTCGCACAGGTATGGTGTGGATTTTTGCTTGTCGCATAAATTTCTTTTTCTACGATGAGTTTTCTTTGTGATGCCATATCACTATGAACCCTCTTTGGTCCATCCATCGCACAAAGCGTTCCTGCTGTTTTATCACAGTAAACAACAGCAATGCCTCCTTGATTAGCATCCGGTGAATTTTGACCTGTGTTAATGGTTCTTGAAACATCCGTTTCATAGACATTAGCTCTCAGATTTTTATGGGCTGTCAAGGAATTTTCTTGACACCTTTAACAAATGGATTTTACAGGGGAATAGACCTATTGCCTTGGCTATAATCAGTACAATTCCCCCAATAAAAAAGCCTCCCTGGGGGAGGCTTTACACCTAGCTTAGCCGAGCCTATGGATGCTTTCCACCAAGGTATATATAACCTCATAAGCAAAAAGTCCTAATATAGGCAGCAATATGTAGTAAGGCATCTTTCCTATTCTTTGGAATCTTTCTGATAGGTAGACTCTCTTTTTAATGAGAGCCACTATGAAAATGATTAGTCCTATGACTGCAAAGGCTGGTACGGCAAAGCCTATTGGCTTAAAGTGAGCAACTAGGGTGACAAAAATGTTGTTGCAAATGTGAAGGATAATGGCAAATAGGAGACCATATCTATCTCTTCCATAGGCAAAAACTATACCCAGAGCTGCTGCTGCAATGGCCTGATATAGGTCATGGTGCATGAAGCCAAATATGAGGGCGGAAATGAGTATGGCTCTTTTCTTTCCATAAGGAGCAAGAAGGGTCTGCAATCCTCCTCTATAAACCACTTCCTCAAATATAGGCCCTAAAATACAGCTGTATATAATAAAGGTAATGGTACCCTCATTAATTTTGTTTTGAACTAGGCTTTCCTTGGCAGTATATCCTACTTGATTCAGTAGGCCTTCAAGAGGTACAGTTGAAATGGTACCGATGAAGTTGAAGCATATACCTACACAAAATAGAAATACTACAGTAAAAAATCCAAAGAGACTAATATCCTTTATATCTTCCTTATAGGCCTTAAGGCCTCTTCCCCAAAATAGTAGGGGACATAGAGCGACAAAGGTGGTGACCAAAAGTCCTAATCCGTCATCACGTATTAAGGAAAAGTGATTAATTAGCCTTACGACAGCTACAAAAAGCAAGGTATTTAGCCATAGGCTTACTACAACCCTTCCTTCTCGTCTCTCAAGCATAAAAACCTCCTAAATATATTCGCTTCAGGACTGAAGCATTTTCATTATATAATAAGCCTATGAGTAAATCAACGGTTTTTCTTCAAAAAATTTCAAGCAACAGTATTTACATGAATAAACTTATATACTTCCCACACAGCAGTCTTAGTCGCTTCATCTGCCCACTTTCTAATGTGAGGATTAAATAATTCTTCCTCAGTTAGTAAATCAATCATGGCACAGATAGCATTGACGTTCTCTGTTAATTTTGCCTTTAGCTCTTTCAATGATAGATGTGCATAGGTATCTGTAAACCACTGATATAACTCTCCTAGCTGATTCCATTTAAACTTATCTGAAGGAGTCTTTACTTCAAGTCCCTTTTTTTCATCATATTCCCATTTAAGGACTAAGGTTGTCCATCCCACTTGATAAGCAAGATTTTCTGCCGGCGTTCTGTCAACTTCATCTACTCTCTTATCCTTAAGCTCTTCCGGGATGCTATCAAATTCTTTTATATATTTATCAAAGGCTTTTTTTATTTCAGCCTTGAGTTCTTCTTTACTATTATATGTTTTCAAAGGATATTTTCCTTTCTACCAAATTGCATAAATTTTAATATTATTATACCAAATATCCACTCCCATTAACATATCACAGGGGGGTGCAAAGGGGGTGCATTTTTCACTCATATCCATTCTGTTCTCCCAACCCTACCCCACTGATAGTTTTCTACAAACCTATTTTTCAACTAAAAAAATAAGGCTCATTCTAAGCTAACCATACCTTTTAACGATAGCTATGAAACAAGCCTTATATTTCAATACTTTTAATCACTCATGGGGTGCAACTTTTGACATCAACACCACACTCTCCACATGTGTTGTCATAGGAAACATATCTACACATGCAACCCTTTTAATTTTATATCCACCTTTAATAAATTCATCCAAGTCATTTACTAGCGATGTAGGCTTACAAGAAACATAAACAATTTCATTGGCACCATATTCAATTATTTTTCCTATCGCCTTTGGATGAATTCCTTCCCTTGGCGGATCAAGTACAATACAATCTGGAATCTCATCAATATTATCAATTTCTTTTAACACATCCCCAGCAATAAACTTACAGTTATTTATACCATTTATTTTAGCATTTAGCTTAGCTGCTTCAACAGCCTCTTCTATAATTTCAATCCCTATAACCTTCTTTGCACTCTTTGCCAATACCTGAGCAATTGTACCAGTGCCTGAATATAGATCAAATATTACTTTATTATTTATATCTCCAATAAAATCAATCACCTTTGAATAAAGCTTTTCAGCCCCTAATGTATTAGTTTGAAAAAATGAAAAAGGCGAAATATTAAATTCTAAGTCAAATAAATTTTCAGTAATATAGTCTCTTCCATACAATATATTAACTGAATAATCCTTAATAGCATCAGCCAAAGTGTCTGTAACAGTATGAAGAATACCAACTATTTTAGAATCTGTATCTAAATTTTTTAATAAATCTATATATTCATTAAATTCAAAATCCAATTGTGAGCTTGTTACAATATTTACTAGTATTTCTTTATTTTTCTCACTTCTTCTTAATAATAAATACCTCAAATATCCCTTATGTGTAACCTTATGATAATATGGAATCCCTTTTTCTCTAAAATAATTAATAGTTTTTTCTCTAATTATTCTAAAGTCATCTGTCATTAAAACACAATCATCAATATCTAAGATATCATATTTACTTTTCTTTTTATGTAATCCAAGAACAGTAGGTCCATCTTTATATTCATCTCCAAAGCTAAGTTCCATTTTATTTCTATACTCAAGATTTTCTGGAGACGGTATTATCTCTTCAATATCAATACTATATTTTAACAATAATTTAGCAACATGTTCACGTTTTATATTTAGTTCATCCTCATATGATACCTTTTGATAAAAACAACCTCCACAATTACCAAAGTTTTTACATTTACTTTGTTCTTTTTCGATATACGAATCTTTAATAATATTTTGTAATTCAGCTTTTGCAGTTTTTTCTCGATTTTTAGTTATTCTTACTTCAACTTCCTGCCCTTTTATAACACCTTTTACTTCAATTGGTTTTTCATTGAATATTATGCCTACATTAGGAAAACGTGTCTCTTCAATTTTACCTCTTATAATACTACCTTTTTTCATACTTTTTACTAGACATTCTCTTTCTCATGGTTGGATCAAGCTCTTTTTTTCTAATCCTTAGACTTTCTGGAGTAACCTCCAATAATTCATCATCATCAATAAATTCTAGACACTGTTCAAGGCTCATGATTCTTGCAGGAACAAGCTTTAATGCATCATCAGATCCTGATGCCCTTGTATTTGTTAGTTGCTTTTTCTTACATAAATTTACATCAATATCTTGTGGTTTATTGCTAATGCCTACAACCATACCAGAATATATTTTTGTTCCTGGTGTAACAAATAATATTCCTCTTTCCTGTGCGTTATATAATCCATATGCTGTAGTCTCACCAGTTTCAAATGCAATTAAAGAGCCGACCGGTCTATATTCTATATCTCCCTTATATAAATCATAACCATCAAATATAGTATTAATAATACCATTACCTTTAGTAGAAGTTAAAAATTCTCCTCTATATCCAATTAATCCTCTTGACGGTATTCTGAATTCTAGCCTAATCATTTCACTTCTTCCAGGCATCATATTTAAAAGTTCTCCCTTTCGTCTAGAAAGCGCTTCAATAACTGCCCCTGAAAAATCGTTTGGTACGTCAATATATGCCATTTCCATTGGCTCTAATTTTTTATTATCTTCAAATTTGTATAATACCTGTGCCTTACCAACAGCAAATTCATATCCTTCACGTCTCATGTTCTCTATAAGAACAGAAAGGTGAAGCTCACCTCTACCACTAACTTTAAATTTTTCAGTTGTTTCTGTTTCTTCCACACGTAGGCTTACATCTGTATATAATTCTTTAAATAATCTATCTCTTAAATGTCTTGATGTAACAAATTTTCCTTCTGTTCCTGCAAAAGGGGAATCATTTACAATAAAGTCCATTGATATAGTTGGTTCTGAAATTTTTTGAAATTCTATAGCTTTACCATTATTAATATCACAAATAGTATCTCCAATAGCTAAATCAGATATACCACTAATAGCCACTATTTGACCAGCCCCAGCCTCATTTATTTCAATTCTTTGAAGGCCATCAAATTCATATAGCTTTACAATTTTTACTTTTTTATTTTTTTCTTCGTTATTAGCATTTTTTAATACATATTCGCCACCAACTTTTATTCTACCATTGCTTATTTTACCAATACCAATTCTCCCCACGTATTCATTATAATCAATTGTGCTTATAAGCATTTGTGTAGGTTCTTCATCACTTCCACTTGGTACTGGAGTTGAGTTAATTATTGTTTCAAATAATGGTATCATATCTAAATTATCATCTTCTATTTTATATCTTGCAAATCCCTGCTTAGCACTTGCAAATATAAAAGGGCAATCAAGTTGTTTCTCATTTGCATTTAAATCAAGCAATAATTCCAAAACCTCTTCTTCCACCTCTTCAGGTCTTGCCATAGGTCTATCAATTTTATTAATACATGTGATTAATTCAAGATCTAAGTCTAAAGCTTTTTGTAAAACAAATCTTGTTTGTGGCATTGGTCCTTCATATGCATCTACAACTAGAATAACACCATCAACCATCTTTAGAATTCTTTCAACTTCTCCTCCAAAGTCTGCATGCCCAGGTGTATCAATTATATTTATTTTTACATCTTTATAATTTATAGCAGTATTTTTTGATAGTATAGTGATTCCTCTTTCTCTTTCAATATCACCACTATCCATAATTCTTGAACTTAATTCCTGATTTTCTCTAAAAGTTCCACTTTGTTTTAAAAGTTCATCTACTAATGTAGTTTTTCCATGATCAACATGGGCAATAATAGCAATATTTCTTATATTTTCTTTCATATTCTCTCCAAAATATAACAGGGGTATTTGCCCCCTGTAATAATTATTTTTCTATTTCATTATATCTTCTTATAAACTCATCAACAAATATACCAGCAAGTATAAAATATAATAAAAGAGTTCCTAAATTAACTGCGCTAAGCCTTCTACAATCAATAATATTTATATACATACCTTCGTTTCTATGTTGATGTACTATTTTATCAAATTCAATATTATTTAATTCATTAAAACTTATATTATCGAATTTTTGTAGTTCTATACTTGAAGCCTTATCAGGTCTTATAACTATATCAACAGTAGGTATTCTAACATTGATAAACGTTTCCATAATTTTATTTTTATACCTATCATGGTAATATTTCAAATTATCCAAGTCCCTTAAATATAATGCATGTCCATGATAAAGCATATCATTACCTTTTAGTCTACTTCTCCAATCACAAAGGCTACTTAAATTAGGTTCAAATGTACAAACATTTTCTACTTCTATGCCTTCTTGTAATGCAAGCCATCTTATGGTTACGTAGTCCTCAAACTCTGGAAACTCACCACCTTCCAGATCTTCTAACACTTTATTTGCCCCTTCAAATAATTTTTGTACTTCAACCCCTGCTACATAATATGGTAAATATGCAACTTCAGTAAAACATAGATATTCAATTGGAATATTTTTATCAAACTCAATAAAGAAATAATCCTTTAATTTTTCATCGCTAATTATTTCCTTTTTGTTTGCTGTCGCAATAATTATATGCTTATATAATTCAGAGTTACTATATTTTTTTTCTAAAAGCTGTTTTAATATTCTAAAATGTGCACCAATATGCGGTTTTAAAAGAGAGTCTGTTATTACATAAATATATAAGTCTCTATCTTTTATTTGGTCTAATACCTTAAATAAGCTATTAGCTGATAAACTATCTCCTAAATAATATATATCTGTTGAATTATTTGTAAGCGGATCAATAACTGATTTAAGAGAGGCTATAATAGTAGAATCAGATATTACTACAAGAGCAGCCCTTTGTCCCTGAATTTCATTAACCTTACTCATAATATCCTTTATATTACCTCTATTATTATAGTTTATTATATAATCATTTAAGAAATCTTTTACAAAAGTATCATTAAAAACTTCTTTCTTTATTTCCTTTATTCTTGCATACGTCTTTTCAATTTTATCAGATCTAAATTTACTTAAGGTATCACTAAAATCATAATGAATCATATATATCCTCACTTATTATAAACTGTATTATTTTTATATTTTACATCCTTTAAGAACATAAAAATAATTGCACCTACTATGGCTATAATAGATGAAATAATTAATGTTGCCCTTATACCAAATGTATTTATTAACAGTCCACCTATAATATTACCTAGACTTCCTCCAATTCCCATGCTGGCTACACCAATCATTAATTGAGCCTTTACTTGATTTCCTCTTTTAACAATATCATTCATATAAAAAATAACTGCAGGTGTAAATAATGCAAAAGCCAACGGTTGAGTAAACTGCGCTATAACTATGCCATTAAAACTAGTTGCCAGTGTTTCTATTATTACTTTAAGTGACATGAAAATCGCAGAAATTCTTAGTAATGAAATATTTGAAAACCTCTTTACTATTATACCAAATAAAATAAGCGTTGGTAACTCCAAAAATGAACTTAGTCCAACTGCAATACCATATTGTATATCATTTGCATTGACATAAGATATTATATCTTTTAAAAAATTATTTATGACGTTATGCGAAAAAAATATCAATGATATTCCTAAAATCAATTTACGAAATTGATTATTTTTCGTTAACATACTTATTATTGAATCGGATTCAGTTTCATTTATAATGTCAATAGCTACATACTTAGGATGAATAAAAGTAATTAGAACAATTAGTACATTTAATAATATATATGGATAAAATAAGAAAGTCTCACCCACTATGCTTATTAAGTAACCACCAAAAAAACCAAATAATGAGTATCCAATAGACCCCATAGCTCGTGATAATCCAAAATTTAATTTTTCTCCTGCATTTAAGCATTCAACTGATAGTGCCCCCAATGTTGGAAAGCCTGAAGTTGATAAGCTAAGGGCTAGTAAAAAACTAATTGAAGCAAGAATATTATTATTCTTTGCAATTACAAATATTATACCAATTATTATAGATAATATAGCCTCTAATCTTATACATTGTATTACAGTTATAATTCTCCTATTTTCAACAATGTATGAAAATCCTATTTGGATAAATATACCAGCTATCATTGATAGTGCAAATATTATTCCGATTTTTGAACTATTAAGGCCTAATGAGGCCAATATAGGATTTCCAAATCCTATTGTAATAGAAAATGCCATTCCAACTAAAGCATGTAATATTGAATTAAATAGCGTAAATCTGTCATTATTCATCAATTCGAACCAGTCCTAATATACTTTAACCATCTATATGTTATATCAAAGTGTGTATTTTCTTCACTTGTTTCAGTAAGCATCCAATTATCATCATTATCTAAATTAGGAAAAAAGGTATCAGCAAAATAATTATAATCTATTTTTGTTACTAAGCACTCATCAGTATAAGGTAAAAATATCTTATAAATCCCTTCCCCACCAATAACAAAAACATCTTCAGATAACATATTTTTTACATAATCAAGCACTTGGTCAACTGTATTTAAAACTACTGCACCATCAACTTTATAATCCTTATTCTTTGTTAATATAATATTAATTCTCTTAGGTAATGGCTTTCTATTTGGGAGGCTCTCAAATGTTTTTCTTCCCATTATTACTACCTTATTTAAAGTTTTATTCTTAAAATATTCTAAATCTTTTGGTAGGTGCACAAGTAAACGTCCATTGCAACCAATACCCCAATTTTTTTCTACTGCTACTATCGCTTTCATATCTACACCGCTATAGGAATATTTTTGATTTGTTCACCAAATTTATAATCAATTAGTTTGATATCATTGACTGTAAAGTCATAAAAATTCTTTATATCAGGATTTAACCAGAATTTTGGAGCTTCAAACTGTTCTCTAGAAATTAATTCTTTAATTAAAGGAATATGTCTATCATAAATATGTGCATCTGCTATTACGTGCACAAATTCTCCAACCTCAAAGCCACAAACTTGAGCAAGCATATGTACCAATACTGCATACTGGACAACATTCCAATTATTTGCAGCCAAAACATCCTGAGATCGTTGATTTAAAATTGCATTTAGTTTATTTCCTGTGACATTAAAGGTCATGCTATATGCACATGGATATAATCCCATCTCAGAAAGATCCTGATGAACATAAATATTAGTCATTATTCTTCTAGAGTAAGGGTTATTTTTTAGATCATATATAACCCTATCTACTTGATCCATCATACCTTCTTTATATTTGTGTTTAACCCCTAATTGATAACCATATGCTTTTCCAATACTACCATTTTCATCAGCCCAACTATCCCATATATGACTATTTAGTTCCTTAATATTGTTAGATTTTTTTTGCCATATCCACAACAACTCATCTACAGCTGATTTTATAGGTGTTCTTCTTAATGTTAAAATAGGAAATTCTTTAGATAAGTCATATCTATTAACCACACAAAACTTTTTTATTGTATATGCCGAAGTTCCATCTTCCCATTTAGGTCTTACCTTCTCTCCTTTTGTATCGACTCCATTATTTAATATGTCATTACACATATCTACAAAAACTCTATCTGCGTAGCTCATTATTCCTCCTATTTATAAAATTAACAATATAAACCGCTAAAACTGCTGAAAATAAACCTACCAGTATTCCTCCTATTATATCCGTAGGAAAGTGAACGTATAAGTACATTCTAGATACAGCTATTAAAATACTTAATATTAATGCTATATACCAATACTTTACTTTTAAAAATAATAAAGTAAATGCACTGGCAAATGATACACCAGTATGTCCAGAAGGGAATGAATAATCCCTAGGTTTATTTATCAGTAATTGAATACTTGTATTAATATCAAAAGGTCTTGTTCTTGAAATTAGATTTTTTAGTATTAAATTACAAAATATAAAGTCAATTACTAATGCTAAGGCTAATACTATTGCATATTTTCTATATGGTTTATATATTAGAAAAACTAATGTTAATAATATCCATATTATACCTACATCTCCTAATTTTGTAATATACTTAAAAAATATATCTAAATATTCATTTCTAAAATTTTGTATATAATTTAATATTTCTATTTCCATACTATCTTACTAATATCTGACATCCTTTTAAAATTTTTATTGCTGATAAATGATTTTCTTCACTAGTTCCAGCACAACAGCATTCATCAATAAATATTGGTATCTCTGGTAAAAAAGATTTCAACAGTATAGCATTTGATAATACACATATATCTGTACATATTCCAATAATTTCTATTTCACTTATTTTATCTATATTTTTCTTTAGATCTTTTGCTAATTCCAATGAAGAAAAATAATTTTTTTCATATATTTTTATTTTTTTATCCTTACTTATTGTACCTAATTTATCATATAATTTCCATCCTTTTGTATTTTTTATACAATGTTTAATTTGTAGTAGTTTTCCTTCTTGAGTATTTTCATAATCATTATAATGTGTATCCATGGTAATTATTATTTTACCTTTAAAATTTTCTACTTTTTTTATTATATTTTCGACAATAACTTTTGCATTATGAGCTGCTAAAGCTCCATCTATAAAATCATTTTGTACATCTACCACTATTAAGTATTTTTCTTTCATATTTCTCCTAGGCTTTTATATTGATTTAGTATATATTATATTATTTTTTTGTGAAATTTATATGTAAATAAAATAATAGATCATTAATTTTATAATACTATCAATATAATATTATTAAATATAATGATCTATTATCGCTATTATCAACTTATAATATTTTAAGGACTTATTTAATACTATTCTATTTATTCTTCAGATTATTTAGCCAATTAATAAAATGTTCTATATGGTCCCTTACTTATTTTTTCTTCTAAAATATTAATTGTGTCTATTGGTAAAAATACATTAAAGGTTATACTCCTTTTTAATGCACTACTAAATGTATTAACTTATATAATTGCATATTATTGCCTTTCCATAGTTAGATCGTTATAAGTAATTAAATTAATATTATTATCTTTATTATGCACTCTATTTTAATTGATTATCTATAAAACTAAAAACTACAGCTATATTTAAAAACTATTATAGCTGTAGTTTGTTTCATTTACTAAAATCCAAATGGTAGCCTAAACGAGTACCAAATTAATAATATAGCAGTCCATATAACTAGCATAAAAATAGCTATTGGAAACATTGTTTTAATAAGTCTACTTATATCTATACTATCATCATATTTATTACATAGCATAATTATAAAAGGTAAAAATGGTTCTAATGGTGAAATACAATTAGTCACTGAATCAGCAATTCTATATGCTGCTTGAGTAATAGATGGCTCTATGCCTAATTTAAACATCATAGGTAAAAAAATTGGTGATAAAATTATCCATTTAGCAGAGCAGCTACCTATAAAAAAGTTTAATAAACTAACTACTATAATAAACAGTACTAATAAAACAGTATTATAACCACTAAATTTTTCAAGAAAATGTATTCCTAAAACTGAAATAACTTTACTCATATTTGTATAATTAAATATTGCAATAAATTGAGATGCAAAAAAACATAAAATAATAAAACTACTCATTCCAGCAATAGTATCATTAAACATTTTTTCTAATTCAATAATTGATTTAATCTTTTTATTTATAAGTCCATATATAATTCCATTAATTATAAACCAAATAGATAGTATAATTACAAAACCTTTACTAAATATAATATGTTCATTATATTTAGTATATAATCTATTATCTAATACTATAATTATTAGTATATAAAATACTGTAAAAATTAAGCAATATTTTAATCCTATTTTTGAACTTCTTTCTACTTCGATATACTCAGTGAATTTAAAATAAGATTTAAATTTAGGTTCAATAAACCTATAAATAAAATATCCAGCTAATATAGAAAGTACAAAACTTGAAACAAACATAAAAATCCAATTTGATGACACATTTAAATTTATATTTATGTTTGAATTTTCTAATGTATGGTTAGATATTTCAGTTAAAAGTATATCTGTAGGCGTTATAAAAATATTAGCACTTAGTCCAGCTGCAACACCAGTATAACTTGATATAATACCAACAATTGGAGAACGTTTTGATTTGATAAAAACATATGCTGTTATTGGCGGTATTATTGCAAATGCCGCTGAGGACATTATATTTCCAAGTATACCTACAAATACTGCAATAATATTTAATAGTGCTCCTTTAACTTCCTTTACACTAATTGATAAAATATCCTGTAATAATCCTGTTCTTTCACATAGACCTATTCCCATCATTATTACAATAATCATTGCTAATGGTTTAAAGTTGATAAACTCTGATATAGAATTATTAAGATACCAGTTTATACCTTCAAGCGATATAATTGACCTGATTCTAGTTTCTTCAATATTAACCCCTTTTAACAATAAGGATAATATCATAATAGCTATAATCAAATAAATAAATAGCGATATTGGTGTGATTTTTTTTATTTTATTAATCATATTAAACTATAAATGCAAGTATCATACACACAATTATGCCTACTAGTACAGGAACTGACGTTCTTTTTATTAATTTTATTGGACTAACTTTCATTGTTGATGATATTATAACTATTACTGCTGCAACTGGAGATATACTCCTTCCCAAATTTGCAACCATTTGCATTGGTAATGCTATTTGATACGCTTCGATCCCTGCAGCCATTGCAATTGATGGTAATAGTGCCACTGTTGCATAAAAAACTGATAATCCTCCACCAGCGATAAATCCAATTAGAAGTGTTACTAAACTAAAAGAAATAATCATTATTGCTCCTGCACCATTTAGTTCTTTAACTGAATTTGTTATCATATCTACAATACCTAATGCTTTTAATCCTTCAACTAGTGTTGTTGCACCTACCAATAGGCTTACAACATTTGCAACTCCACTCCCCATTCCATCAAAGAAACTTTGTATATTTTTACTCCAAATATTAATATCTTTATTTCTAACAAACTCAATAATGCCAGCAAATATAAAGCAAACAAATGTAATTGAAATTAAACCAAATTTAATTTCAGGTAATCCTAAATTAATAATCAATACCAAAATAAGTGGCAATAATGGTAAAATTGCATATCCAGTTGGTGCATCATTTATTCTTTTGACATTTTCATTTTCTAGTTTTAATTCAACATTACTAAATCCATCTTTTTTATCAAGGTATCTTTGCCATATGTAATGTACAATAGCCATAATTAGCAATGCTGGAATCGAAATTTTAGCATGTTTAATCACATAATCAACAATTGACATATTAAATGTTTCAGCTGCAATTACGTTATCTGCACCTAAAGGCGTTGGCATAATAGTGGCTGTTGTTGCTATAACCCCACCTGCAGCTAATGGTGATATATTCAATCTAGTTAAAATAGGAAACATTGTAGCCATTAGTAAAATACCTAATGAAGAAGCGCTTGGTATTACAAGGCTCATCAAGTTACCCAATAAAAAAATAAATGGTATAAGTGCATATTGGTACTTAAATCCTAATAATGGTTTTGTTAATAAAGTTACAGTTTTATCGTTTGCCCCTATTTTAGTCATATATGAAGAATAACCAAAAAGTGTCATTATTGTTAATCCTATATTACCTAAATTCTTCAAAAATAAATTTTCAATAGTTTTAAATATATCTAGATAATTATTTCCACTTGTTGCCTTAGGATCAAGTATTGTATGATTCAATAACGCAGCTGCTATAAGTAATACTATTCCTCCTGCAAATAAGGCTATAGTTGTGTTAAACTTCTTTGCAATGCAATAGCCAACACCAACCACAACAACCAAAGATAATATAATTTCAATCATTACATCAACTCCCTCTTAAAAAATTCTCTAAAACCTTCTTTATCTACACCAGTGGTTACATAAACATTCGGTTCCTTTTTAAGATAGTTTTTCAAGTCAAATACAGTAACACCCTTAGTATATGTTCCATTAAGCTCTATTTGACAAAAAACATGTTCAATTTTAAAAATTTCAGGATTTAATAAATATGCTATTGCATGACAATCATACATTTTAAACCCTGTCTTAGCTGAACCACCCCTATATCTCGAAAATAAACTTAATGTCATGTCGGCCGCCTTAGATTTCCCCCTTAAACAATCACAATCATTTGGTAATATAGGCGCTTCAATACCTACATCTAAAGTTGCCATAAATATTTTTATACCACTTCTTAAAACTATATCTGCTGCTTCAGGATCACAATGTATATTAAATTCACTCATTACACCTTTATTACCTCTATTTAATGATCCACCCATTATTACAATTTCTTCTATATTGTCTTTGACTTCTGGATACATACACAATAATAAAGCAATATTAGTAAGTGGTGCTATTGCTACAATAGTTATTTTTTCTTCACTATTTAGAATTGTCTTTCTCATCGCTTCTACAGCATGTTCTTCTTTGAAAATATAATCATCAACATTAGGAAAATCAAATCCATCCATCCCCGAATCACCATGAACATCAGATGCATCTTCAATATCTCTTATAAGAGGCTTATATGTACCTTTTGCTATTGGCACATTAGTGTTAAAGAGTCTTACAAGTTTAGCTGCATTTTTGGACGTTTTATTTATATCAACATTTCCTCCCACAGTAGTTATAAGCCTTACATCAATATCTCTATTATTTAATGCCATTGCAATAGCAACTGCATCATCAATCCCTGGATCTGTATCAATTATTACTCTTTTCATGAGCTATTTCACCTCCTTTACTTCATCTAAAAATGGTATAGAATTTTGTGCTCCAACTCTTGTTACCTGAATTGACGCTACTAAATTACCAAAACTTATAGATTCATCAATATTATTTGTACGTAAATATTCACTAGCAAACGCCCCTATAAAAGTATCTCCCGCTCCTGTCGTATCAATAGCTTCAACCTTAAATGCAGGTATATGTTTTATTATTTTACCATTAAAATAATAAACACCTTTACTTCCATTAGTTAATATCATTTTATTTGGATATTTTTTTAATATATCCTCATTCATACTACTTTCTTCTAAAAATAATTCTTTGATTTCAACTTCGTTTAATATTATAAAATCAACATCATTTAACCAAAAAAGGTCATCCCTATCATTTACCGCAGGAGCTGGATTATAAATTATTATATTTTCCTTACTGCCAAATAATTCAACTATATACTTGTTAACTTCCATTGGTACTTCATTCTGGAGAATTATTATTTTTGCATTTGATATTAAATCATAATTATCATCAATAATCCTCTTATTCATCATCCAATTTGCTCCAGGCACCACAATAATATGATTTGTATCTCTTGCTATTGTACAGACAGCAACACCCGAAGAACAATTCGCAATTTCAACAGCATCAGTATTTATAAAATTATTTTTCAAATTTATAATAAATTGTTCTCCAACACTATCATTTCCTCTCATGGCAATCATACTAGTTTTTGCCCCAAGCCTGGATGCTGCAACTGCTTGATTTGCACCTTTTCCACCAAACCTTTGTGAAAAAGCATTTCCAATTATAGTTTCAGATTCTTTTGGAAAATCATCAGCATAGACGAGATAATCCATATTCATACTTCCTATTACAACAATTTCACAATTCATTATTCACCTTTCTAGTAAACATATTTACTAAACATATTTATTAATTTCAGTTTAACATTATTTTTTATTTATTGCAATTGCTATTTTTTAATTTATCATTTTTTTATTACATGCTATACTAAAATAAAAAAGGTGATTTATGAACATTCGTGATATTTCTAAAATTGCTGGCGTTTCAGCAGCAACCGTTTCAAAAATAATAAATAATAAGGCTGATAATATAAGCGAAAAAACAAAAAAAAGAGTACTAGATATAGTTAAAAAATATAACTACACTCCATACTCTAATATTTCTAAATCTATTAATTCTTTTAATATAGGAGTATTAATTAATGACAATACTAATCACAAGCTTTTAGCTGGAATAATTGAGGGAATCCAAAATGATAATTATACACCTATTATTTTCAATAGCCTTAATGATCCTAACCTTGAATTAAAATATATAAAACTTATTTGTTCAAAGCATGTAGACGGCATTATTCTAGATTTAATTTCCACAAATGAAGAAGTTATTAATTTTATAGATTCAAATAACATTCCATTCATTAAATTTGGCAAAAATTCTGACATTCCTAGTATACCTTATGATAATTTTTCATATATTTTGACACAAGAACTTATAGATGTCGGCCATGAAAAAATAGCTTGTATACTTGACCCAATGCAAAATAAATCTAGCTTTTTAGAAGGATTTCAAGCATGCATTTCTGATAATAATTTATCAAATGATAATCATTTAGTTTTTGAAAACCTATCGGATTTAATATTATCAAGTTTAAATAAGAATGAAATAAGTGCATTAATAACAAATAGTTATAAAAAAGCAATAGAAATTTATAATACAGTTTCATCACTCCACTATCAGATACCTCAGGATTTTTCATTAACAACCATTAAATATGATAGTGATGAAGAAATGACTTATCCTTCTCTATCAAATGCTATTATTAGTTTTAGAGATTATGGTATTTTTATTTACAAATGTCTTTATAATAAAATACATAATATACCAATTGCAAAAACCTATCATCAAGAGTTAAAAGTAGAGCAAAATCTTACTGTTACACCACCTTCAAGAGTTTTAAAAAATTCGCATATTTTGGTTATTGGTAGCATAAATATTGATAACTATTTAAACACTGATAAATTACCTAATAGTGGACGAGTTGTTATTTCTCCAGAATCTTTTAGCTATCCTGGAGGTAAAGGATTAAATCAAGCTGTTGGAGTTTCGTTGTTAGGTAAAAATGTTAATATAATTGCCAACGTAGGATCAGATAATTATTCAAATGATATATATAGAATCTTACAGGAGTATTCTATTAAAAATATTGGTATTAAACGTATAAATGGTACATCTACAGGGCAAGCTTATATTTTTGTTGAAAATAGTGGTAAATCAGTTATATCAATACTTTCAGGTGCTAACTCAACATTAAATGCCGATAGTATACAAGAAAGGAAAAATCTTTTTAAAAATTGCTCGTTCTGCTTAATTTCAAGCGAAATACCTCATGATGCCATTGAAAAAGCTTGTTATCTTTGCAAAAAAAATAATATAAAAATAATACTAAAGCCTACTGCTTGTGATAGTATATCCCAAAGTATACTTGAACAAATTGATTATTTAATACCAAACGAAAGCGAACTAAACCAGTTAACTAATCTAGATGGATTCTCTATCGAAGATAAAACAAAATATCTATTAGACAGGGGTGTCCAGAACGTTATAGTCACTCTAGGTTCTCAAGGATGCTTTCTTCATAATAATGCTACCAAAGCGTATTATGATGGTATAAAATTCACAACTATAGATGAAACTGGAGCTGCTGATGCATTTATAAGCGCTCTTTCGGTGTACCTTGCAAACGGTTTTACTCTTGACTCATCTATTAAAATAGCTAATTATGCAGGAGCATTTTCTGTATTAAAACAAGGTGTTATCTCATCACTAATTGATAAAAAATCTCTTGAAGCATATATTAGTAAAAACAAACCGGAATTGCTAAATAAAAACCTATAACAACAAATAAAAATATACCAAGTTTAGACAACTATAATCTAAACTTGGTATATTTTTATTTGGATACATTATATTTCTAGGACTTTACCAATCCCTTTTTCAACTGCTTTTTTATATATCTTTTCTGCAACTACAATATCAAAAACAGCAGAACCAGTAGTTTTAAACCATGTAATTTCATCGTCATTTTCTCTGCCTTTTTCCTTACCATTTATGATATTACCTAATTCATGGCAAATTTTTTCTTTAGTTATAACTCCATTTTCTAACGGTAATATTACATCTCCAGATTCATTAATAACTCCTTCAATTGTATCTAGGAATATTTTATCTGCTTTTAGTAATACTTCTACCGGAGTTTCTTGCATTTCACGAGTATATGAACCAACTGAATTAATATGCACACCATTTTTTAAATTAGAAGCATCAAATACCGGATTTTTTGCAGTTGTTACTAAAGTTATAATATCAGCCTTACCCACAACTTCATTTGGATTTTTTACAGCTTCTACATCTATATTATATTCATTCATAATATAATCGGAAAATTCTTTAGCTCTTTTTTGATCAATATCTGCTACATATATTTTCTTTATTTTTCTCACTGATAAAACAGCTTCAACTTGAGATTTCGCCTGTCCTCCAGTCCCAATAATTAAAAATATTTCAGCGTCTTTTTTGGCCAAAACATCTGTTGCTGCACCTGATAGTGCTCCTGTTCTAAGCTGCGTTAGATATGTACCATCTAGAATTGATTTAACTTCCCCCGTTTTTTCATCAATTAATATCATAGATGCAGGAACAGAACTCTTTCCAAGATTAATATTATTTGGATATACTGATACAATTTTTATACCAAGTCCCATTCCATCTCCCGCATAACCAGGCATAAATAAAGCTTGTCCTTCATTTTCCGGAACAGATATATTAACCCTAAGAGGTATATTACTTTTATTAGATGAATAGAGCACTAATGCATCCTTATCAGCATCTATTGCGTCAGTCATTGTTATAGCTTCTTCTATATCTTTTTTATTTAATACTAAAATATCCATAAATTACCTCTTTCTAAGACTTAACAACATTGAAATAGCACTATATAGTATAACCACTAATGCTACCCACTGTAATAAGGTTATATCTAAACTCTTTACTAAGAAGACTGCACATAAAACACCTATAACACCAAATATTGCTGAAAACAATGTGATTTTTCTTGAATATGATTTTAATTTTATAAATTGCATGCTACCTATAGGAACTGAAAATGTACACGCACCCATCATAATAGGGAATGCAACATCTGGTGAAAGACCAAGCGCATATACTGTTGCCATAGTTAATGGGTATGACCCTATCCCAATATTATTAAACGCACCATAAACAAATGATAAGCAACCTAGGATAATCAATTTTGAAATTGATAACTCTGTAGCCTCACCCCCTACTGGCATTATTCCAAGTTTACCTATTATTATCAACGCTGCTGCTATAAACAACCCTATAGTTACAAATATTTTGATAATTCTTGCAGGTAATTTAACAACATATCTAGGACTCACATATGCACCAATTACTTGCAAAACTATCGGAACTATCAATGTCAAAAGCCCAACTTTTATTGAAGTAATATAGCATAGAGCCATAACAAATACAGGAATTACACATGCTGTATTTAATGTGCCTGGTAATTTTTTAGCATCTACCCATTTCATTTTTGGATATACCGCTGCTCCTATAGCAAAATCACTTATACCAAATGTAGATAGTAAAAATATAACAAACTGTGATATTGCAAGTGCTATAGGATTTGCATTTTCATTTTTTAATTCTTCTTTATTAGCAAAAGTATCTTTTAAAAATGCAAAAATAAATGAAATATTAACAATAACAATTAAAATAAGAATAATTTTTGTAATCATAATTAACTCCTAAAAAACTTCTCTTATTTCATTCATGATATTTTCTTTTTTATCCATATCAATATAAGAAATAAGTTTTAAGCAATATGCATCATGTAAAATATATTCTTTTGCAAAGAATACCATACTTGGATTATCAGTAAAAATGCCTGCGGTAATATCTTTTCTAACTGTCCCATATAACATTTTTTCATTATCAACACACAAATTAAGCCATCTTGAATTAAATTCAGCTAACTTTTCTTCTTCAAATCCATGTATAAATATATTAGGAATATTAGATTCATATTTTTTATAAGCATCGTATAATATAACTAGCGTTTTGATACCACTATTTTTCTTATCAATTATGAGTTTTTCAATCTCATCAGTAAGTTCTTCCTTCCATATTTGAATACATATTTCACTTTTAGCACTTAGAATTATTTCTTTTAATTTAATATAAAATGAATTATAGCTTGAAATATTCCATGAAAAATCTTTATTCTGTGTATAAGGAAAATTTGGTAAACAAATATTCAATTGATCAATCTTTGACTTCATTTCTGATTTTAATATCTCAATAAGATTATTTTTTGTCTCTGCCAAATATAGATTTGAAGCTGCACTTTTGCGTTGTAACACAATTCCCCTATCACATAAAGACTCTAACGCTGTATATACTTTAGATCTATCAACTCCTGAAATTTTCGAAACCTCATATCCTGTACAAATCCCTGCATTATACAATCCTAAGAAAACTTTAGATTCAATTTGCGTTAATCCAAATGATTTTAAAATATTAACTAAATCATGCATATTTACCTCGTATATAGTAGCTACTTATAGTAACTATTATATAACTTGTTAAATTTTTGTCAATAAAGTTTATATGCAGATTTATTAAAATAAAAAAATATATTTTTTCCCAAATTAAAAAAGAGGTGTATAAAATTGTTACACCTCAATCAACTATTATCAGTTTTTAAATTTATATTTATATTTATATTTACCTTTACCATAACCAGATACCGGCTCAATAATATCTGACTGTAGTAGATTTGAAAGAAGTTTTGATACACTTGAATTTTTTAAATTAATCAATTCCATAATTTAACTTCTCCAAATAATTTATCGTACTAATCAAAATTTCTATATTTTTTTATAGTTTCATATGCAACATTTATTGACTGAAGTGTTTTAACAGCTCTTTCATTATTTTCATGGTTATCAGGATGGTTAGCTTTTATAAGAAATTTATATTGTTTTTTTATAGTATCTATATCATCATCATATTCTACATTTAATTTATTACACGCTTCCCTATACTCTACTATTAAGTCATCCTTAAAAGTATCCTTAAATTCGCCATCTGATTTATTATATTCACTATCAGTATTTTTTTCGATGTTAAAATTTTTATATCTACCTTCTAGAGAATCATCATTTCTTTCTAGCTCTTCATCATAAAGTTCATAAATTATTCTATTTTCTTTTTTAAATATACCATTAAAAGGTACTCCCCTTATTAGCATCTCAATATATGTATACTCTTTATATGTTCTAAGTCTTCGTCTATATACAAACCACGTAGTAACAATCAAAAAAATAAAATTAAGTACTTGATTAATTAAAAAAGATAAGCTCCTGCAATTAATAAAGGTAGTGTCAACATATTATCACCTTTACCTACTTATTCATATTTTTTTAATACATTATACGTAACATATACATAAATTCAAGAAAATAAAGTTCCGCCTTAAAGATTTTCCATCCTATATCTTTAACTTAAATGTTTTTGGAGCATAAAAGTATATTAATACACTTGCTAATATAAAATATAGAATACAAAATAGTATTGTATATAATCCAAAAACCATTAAAGGGATATCTAATCGCATTAATAAATATATTAATAATGCCGTCACATTAGATATTATTGAATATGGTAAACTTTTCATTTTAATTTCAACCGTATATGGTTGTAGTAAATAGTACAATGCTAGATTATGAATCGTTAGAAAAACACTTCCAAATAAAATACTAACTACTAGTATAGCATAGCTCAATGGATTATCGCTCCCACCAGTAATATGTAGCATTATAGCTAGTCCAAATGCTAATATAGCTACAGGGACTATATTTATTTTTATAATTTCTCGTAACCTAATTATAAATAGCTTTAATATAGATTTTTGTTTTTTGTAAAAAGCATATGTCAGTAAGCTGTAATCACAATTCATAAAACAAGTTTCAGTAAATTTATTGCTACTATTAAATATAAATACTATGAAGTGAAAAATTGGAAATTTTTTAAGTATTATTGCATTTAGTTCCATTTTAAGATCAGGAAATAAATATATTAATAATATAGCTACAAGAATAAGAATTATACATATATAAGAATTTAATCTTGTTTTATTATAAAATATTTTTTTATGTCTTTTTATAAATAATTCATTAAGATATTCAAATCCACTTTTATTACTTTTGATTGATAATTCTGTTGTAATTATTTTTGTACTTAATTCCTTTTGTATATTCTCTGTACCATTAAAAATAATTGAAAATGTACTATTAAATCCATTTTTATTTAATTCATAATAATACCTAAATTCTAGTATATATTTTAAATTTATTAGCCCTAGAGGTATAAATATCAAAAATAAAATAATTGATATATTTTTAGGTAATGAAATAGAGAAATAAGGTAATAAGTATGCACAAACGAATATGGCTATATTTAATATAAATTTCAACTTTTTGGTTTTATCTTTTAATGATATATCTCCAGTTTTCTCAAAATATTTTAGAATTTGTGATACATATGTAACTTTAACTCCCGCTATACAAAAAGGTAAAAGTATACACATCCATAAGCTTACACCTCTACTTAGTCCAAATATAATTGTGAAAGGCATGAATCCAACAACTATGTTTAATAAATTATATATGTATTGATTAATAGTCGCCTCTTTTGCATTCATTCTCATAAGTATAATCAAATAATACTTCGATTTGTCAAAATCGAATATATCATTATATATATTTGCCCCTATTATTGTAAGCATTAATAGAATATGTAAAAACACTTGATCATTTGCCATTTGAGTAAAGTATTCCCCTATAGACCATACCATAAGCAGTAAATATAAACATTTCCATACAAATGTGGCAATAAATTCCCATATTATTGATAATATATTAGCTAATATTTTTAATGACTTTATACCATATAACTTTGATGATGAAATTTTGTTTAATACCGGTAATTTTTTCAATAGATACAGCAACACATTTACATGATAAACATTTTTTATCGAAAATATTATCTTAAAAGTTCTATTCATTATTTTCCTCGCGTAATGCTTCAATTATTTTAACCTTAAAGTTGTCGCTATTTAATTTAGACGTTTCAATTATTTCAAACTTTCCATTTTTTAGTAGTACAATCTCATCACATAAGTCAACTGCTAGATCCATTATATGTGTTGAAATTATAATGATACAGTTCTTTTTAATATTTCTTAGAATTTGCTTCATTTCTTCTGCTACTACAATATCAAGAGAAGTTAACGGTTCATCAAGTAGTAATATATTTGGTTCTGCCATAATATTTATAAGCATCTGCATTTTGTTTTTCATCCCATGCGAATACTCTTTTAACAATTTATCTCTATCATCTATATCTATTTTTACTATATCAAAATACTCATCAATAGTTTTTAAATCTTGAATCGATTCTCTATTTATATCTATAAAAAACTTTAAAAATTCTCTACCTGTAAGAAATTCTGGTACTGTTGGTATCGATAATACATAGCCAATATCTTCTGATATAGTTTCTCTAATATTAGAGTTCTCAGCTTCTATGAAAAACTTTCCCTTATCAATTTTTATATCTTTATTTAAACAATTAAAGAATGTAGTTTTACCTGCACCATTTCTTCCAAGCAGTCCATATATCTTTCCCTCTTGAAACGTGAAGTTTATGTCATTTAAAACTTTTTTCTTATTAAAAGTTTTTGTTAATTGTTCAATTATAAGCTTCATAATAACCTCCATTTCACTTACAGTATTAATTAATCATCATAAATATATAGGTTTTAAAATTTATTTTCATTTATCATTATATATGCTTTAGATAACATACCAAATATTCCAGAATAGTAATCATTAGTTTCATTAAGAATATTTTATTACAGTAATTTCCTTTGTTAATTCTTCGAGATATTATGATGTCAATCAAATTTTGATATAATTTTATCATATAACTTTTATAAAGTACATTTAATAATAAAATCATCAATTCTGTATATGATTCATTTTATTAGATGGTTTCAATAAGTCTATCGAAAAATATCTGGTTAAAATTTCTACATAGTTTTTAAAATAAACAGAGAATATATACATATAAAAATAACATAACAAATAGAAAAAAGGGAGATAAATTCTCCCTCAATACTCAAATTTATAATAAATATATCACTGGGCATTTGTCACCATCAGTATTTGACAAAGAGCCGAACTATTATATAAAAAAGATTACCCTTTTACTACAAATTGGGTAATCTTATTATAACTTTTATACCTTTAATCGATATCTAATTAATTTCCATTGATTAATAAATACTGTTTATATTCTCCGATCCATGAATAAATAAGATAACTAAAACTATCATTAATTATCACTTCCAACATATCAGCATTAAATGATATTTTATTAATTACTTATTAAAAAAATATATTAGATCTATATAAATTATGCATTAACACCTTATAGAGTATTTTATTTTTTTAAATTACTGGCTTTTTATTTGTATTTATCTTCATATGGTCACACAAGTAGCAAAACATATATAAAGCTTTGTCAATATTAGCAATTTTAGCTGAAGCAAAGATATAATCAACTTTTTGAAGTAATAAATAATATAAATCTAACACCTCTGCACGTGTAGGAAAATAATTTTCTTTTCCTAAAGAAGTTAAAATATCAGTAGCAATTAATATAGTTTTATTATTTTTTTTACATTCTCGTATAAAATATTCCTGAAGTCTCCCTAAAGAGAGTAATCCTTCCTTAGTACTGCCTAAATCACCGCGTCCTAACATAATTGTATTTACGTACGGAAAAAAATTCATTAAATTATTAATACCTTTAATTGTTTCTATTTTAGGAATAATATCCGAACTTATCTGTATTTTTTTCAAAAGAGATTTCATTGAAATGATATCATATGCATCTTCACAAAAAGATAATATTAAATATTCAGGTTCTACACCTTTAATTAATTCTGTTAATTCATTATAAATTACCGAATTTTCAAGACTACACTTAGAAAATGTTAAATTTTCAATATAAATAGCTTTGTTATCAAGAACCTTTCCGTCAGAAGTAGCTTCTATATAAATAACTTTTTCTTTGATCCCTTTAAGTTTAAAAACATATTTGCCATCATCTATATAAATTAACTTATTTTTAGAGACATACTCAATAATAAAATCATCGTCTATATAAAGATCAGTATTATACTTATCTTTTATGCAAGATATAGAATAAATGTGACCTTTTAAAAATTCAAAATAATCTTTTTTACAGGAAATACGTATTTTTTCACCAGGAAATGGAATATCTAAAAAAATATTAATATTATGGTTAATTTTAGCAAATGTTTCCTTTAATGTCTTAACATGTTTTATTATCCTTTTTGAATTAAAATTTGAACAATTTATACGTATATCATGAATATTATTTTTTTTTAATCGATTAGCAAATGAAATATATTCAGCATTAGTACGATAAATAAACGAACCCACTATAATACTCATAAACACAAACCACCTTTTAAAAAATTTAAAATTTTCTTAATTAACAAATTAACTATATTTTATATTTCAAAGCTTAATTTACTATGAAATTAAGTTACAACTCACTTAATATGTTAAAATTTTTTTGAATAAATTCCTATTTTATTTATTTTTTACTTTATTTTATAGATATATAACTTATTTATAGCTTTTAAAATATCATTAACATTTGAAGTATTAGCTTCATCATAACCAGCAGGATCGACTAGATGTGTTGAGTCAAAACCATTATTTTTTAAAAACTTTTGGATTTCTGCCTTAAATACATCATTTAGTTCACTCGGAGGAATGTCTCGCTTTTTAACCTCATCAAGCGTGGCCTTTGCTAAAGCATAGGCTGCATCATTTCCAGACGGGACGATTGCTGCCTTAATTAAATCACGAATAGTATAAACTCCCTCGGTTATTCCAGCCAATGAAGAATTTTGTCCAGCCAAATAGATTTCATCACCAACACGTACCTTAAAATCCATATCCACATTTTCAAGAGTATAAAGCACAGTAAATAATTTAGCTAGACTAGCTGTTGAAAATACTTCATCAGCATTATTTTCTTCCAACACTTTTCCCTGGTTTTTAACATATACTAAATATGGATTCACAGATAATGCGTCTATCTGACTGTTAGAACGATTAACATTTTCATATTCTTGTTCTTCTCTAAAATTTAAAATTCCCATATTTTAACATATTATATGAGTAAAATCCAAGACATATAATTAACAATAATAGTAGAACTGATACCTTTTTCTTCATATTACCTCGACTGGCTAACTACTTTTCCCTCTTCAATAAATATTTTAACATCAGATATTTTTTTTATTATCGTATCAATATGTGACGTCATAATTATTGTTTTTCCCTTATCTCTTTCATTTAATAGATACTTTAATGTCTTACGCACACTTAAATTATCTAATGCATTTATACACTCATCTAATAAATATATATCTGGATTATCCATAAATGCTTGAATAAGTAGCATCTTTTGCTTAGTTCCTAATGATAATTCTGCGTATTTTTTATTTTTATGTTCCTCTAACTCATAAAAATGTATCCACTTATCTAGATTTATTTTGTTGTTGCAAAATTTAGTAATAAATTGCAAATTTTCATAAAGTGTATCATCAGGTATAAAAGATGGATTTTCTATTATGATTCCAGCATTTTCAATAAATTTATTATCTCCTTGTATTTCAGTGCCATTTTGATAAACTGTCCCTTCATCCAATTTTATATAACCTGCAAGTGCCTTTAATATCATAGTTTTTCCACATCCGTTTGGTCCAATTAGAGCATAAATCTTTCCAGGTTCGAAACTTAAAGTTATATTATTAAGGACAACTTTTTTACCATATTTTTTAGATGCATTCTCAATTTTAAGCATATATCCTCCAAAAAATTCCTATTGCCAATACCTCTATAAACAATGAAATTAAGTAAAATCCTAGCGTTATCTTTTTTTCACTAATTATAAAGATGCTAATAAAATGACAAACAACAAGTATTAAAAATGTAATAAGTAATTCCAAATATATCAATATTATACTACTATCAAAGCCTCGAAAGAAAACAAAAATTATTATAGCTAAAATAATGAAATATATTATATAGTCTATAACTGCTTTAAATAATGCATACAATAAATGTTTGAGAGACAATTCTTTCTTGCTCCTACAGTGAAACTTTATTATAGATATAATATTCTCATTCCTTTCAATTACATTCAAAATACTACGATATGAAAGTGTTAATATCAAAGCAAATGAAGTGCAAAGTGATATTATATTTAATTTGAAATTCTCATCGAATATCTCGTGAAATATCATTCTATGATATAATTCAGCAATATTGTTATAGTTTATTACATGTAATTGCTCGACAAATATAACAACGGTAAGTCCGATTAAAACTACATATTGCAAATATTTAATTATTTTTGCCTTCATTTTCCACCATGTTTGCAATAACGTATCCTGCAGAATAAGCCAAAGTATCATCTTTAGCATTTGCAACTATTAACATAATCTTCTTTTGACTCTTTGGATCCGCTATTTCAGTAATAAAATGAACTTCGTTACTTTCAACTTGTGTATCTTCACTAGTACTTATTGTGCTCAGCTTAATTCCTTGCAGTCTTTCGTCATTGCTGTCTTCTCTCAATATACTTCTAGGAAAGACTTTTGTCTTAATATCAAACTCTTTGCCTTCATTTGATGTAAAACTTACCGATTTTTCTGTTAATATATCATCATTTAATCCATATATTTTATTTAGCACTTTCGCAATATCTATAAGATTGGTTTTATTCTCTTTTTGACTGTCGAATAGACTTACAACATTAGTATTCGGAAAAAGGCTTCCATATTTTGTAGTAAACAGTTCGTTACATTTTGAATCTACATTATTTTCATCAAATTCTATATTATTCTTTTTTAAAATCTCTTTAACAAGTGTCTTTCCTACGCTTTTATACGGTCTTAATAGCAGAGTTTTTATCAAATCAATATTTTTTATACTTTGATTGCTAAATTCTTTTTCTTCATTACTTAAAGCTATAACATCATTTGATGTATCAACACGTACATATTCACTTAAATCTAACTCAGACATTGCTATATAAGCTAAATATAGATGAACTAAATCACCCGCATTTATTATATTATTTGTTAAATTTTCAAATACCACTTTATTTGTGTTTATATCATAAGCCAAATATGGTTGGTTTTTAAGATTTTTTTCGGCAACTTTCATAGGGCTGCTTGATTGCGAATTTTTAAATTGAATAAAATGCAATAGGAATTTGCCTCCAAAAAGTACAACTATCAAAACCACATAAAGTATTATCCTATTTCTTAATTTCATTTTAGTATGCCACCTCTTTTCTTTCAAATTTATATGATAAATACAGAATTAATGGCAATACTATCGTAGAAATAAGATAGATTGGACTAGCTTCTCCTCCAGGTATAACTGCTGAAGGCATAACATTTATTTTCTGTCCTAGTACATTCACAGTTACACTTAGTAAAGTAAAATACGCTATGATAAACAATATAATCAATTTGTATATAGATTTTACATTTTCACTAAACCCTAGTAAAGCATATGTATAAATGTATATAGCCATTGCTAGAGATATATACATAAAGTATAGATTAAAACTATTTATATTGGTAATTATCTCTAGATTTTCTTTAGTTAAATGACCAGTGCTAATTGAATAAATAAGTGAAATCGTAATATATAAAATAAGAAAGGCTGTAAATATTGCAACATTGATACTTGCAATCTTTCTTTTAATTAATTTCAATGTATATGTATAATTATTGTTCTTTCCTATCATATATATGTATCTAGATTTTGTATATTGCTTATATACAGGTATGAAGAAAACAACAACAAAAGGTGTCATATATCCCCATACAGCAAAGAAGTCAATGACTATTAAAAACAATTGATAGCGTGATAATGTGCTTACTAGTTGAACATTATTTTTAATTAAATCAAAAATTAGCTCATCAAATACTGATGAATCTAGTAAGAATAAGTGGAATATCAGTAATAGAATTATTAAATTGGAAATCTGATTTCTAAGCTTCATGCAACCTCCTTTAATAAATTATAAATAGGTGTATATAACTTTGTTGTGGCCTAATTAATTATTATATTAATATGCATCAGGAGACCAAGAACCAAATAATGTTATATCATAAGGTGTTACACCAGACCTAACTAGCTCTAGCCCATATTTATATCCGGCATACCCTCTATTTGGTAAGCTTTCTCTTTCTCCTTCTTTTGTCCATCTCCAATCTGATCTAGCATCATGATTAGAATTTACTAATCTATGCTTCACAATTTCTTTACCTTTCATCCTTGAAAGATTCATAATATAATTAGAGTCTGTTTCTTTTACAAGATAATCAGTATATACACTGGTATATGTATGAATAACGATACCATTCAAGTATCCAATAGACCTCAATATTCCTTGTGAACTAGCATTAATGACATTTATACTAAAAATTGCTAAAAGTGAAAATACAACTAACTTCTTTAATATTTTCATAAGTCCTCCTTTATACGATAATGTTATATACACCTATTTGTATAATATTACCATAATTAGGTATTATTTTGCTTTAAATAAATCTAAAGAATTCTAAAGAGAAGCATTAGAAATAGCTATTTTATATTTATATATACATTTTTAAAATTAATGCCAATGTAATTATCAAAATGATAGCACCCAATATATAATAAATTATCATTTTACTCTCACCTTTTACTAGAATTATGCCTAGAATATGCAAAACTATAAATGATAAGAATAACAAAAATAATTCTATCAATAAATATATGATTGTAATATTTAATTTTACCCCACTAATAAGCAGTACTGCAAAAATTATCCCAATATAGATTAGAAAATCACGCAATAATATTTTTGTAATGAATGAAAATTGTTTAGCAATATAACTCTTTTTATTTTTACAATGGTACTTAACTATAGCAGAAATATTTTTCTCGCTTTCAACAGAAAATACTATACTACGGTATAAAATACAGAATATAATTCCAGTTGAAAATAATATATTTATTATATTAATGCCCATGTTTTTGTTAAATATACAAAATGACTCTGAATTATATAATATAAATATATCGGTACTATTACCTGAACTAAAGCTAATCCAAGTAAACATTGCAAGCATAATGTATATAGCTATTTTAGTTAATCTATTTTTGTTCATTATAAGAATAATCATTTAGGTGTTTTAGACATATGTCGATTACATATTCTTTAGCCTCTTCTTTACTCCTTCCATTCACAAATACAACCATATCAAACTTTCTGATTTTATATCTTCTTATATATGAATTACCATAGCATAAATCCCACATTTCATGACCAGAATTTTTATCCGTATTAGAAAAATTATTATTTGCTATCAATTTATACTCTTTGCCTTCCTTATCTTTTATACTAGGCTCAGAATATAGTATATCATCGTAAAGTTTTTTAAACTTTTCATTGAACAATGTATCCTTATTCATCAACTGCTTTAACGCTTCCATCGTCACTTTATTTTCTTCGCTTTTACCAAGAGGGTCTATAATATTAACATCTATATTAAGTTTAGAATAAAAATCATTTATGCTCTTCTTAAATTTTTCTAAAAAATTAGTTTCATCGACTTTTTCACCAAGAATTTTTTCTAAAGTAGCCTTTGATAAATAATAGAGCCCATCATCCGTATCTCCTACTAATGCTACCTTAATCAGATTTTTAACCGAAATTTTTTGATTTGCCAGGCCGATTGAATTTCTAAAAGATTTCTGTACTTTTTCATCAGTACTTAACTCTACATCTGAAGATAAATCAAGATTTTTAAGTGCATAGTAAATAGTAAATAATCTTGCCAATTCATGAATATTTACAGTATTAGTTAATTTATTTTCTTCCACAACTTTGTTTTCATTTAAATCATATACAAAGTAATCAACCTCTTTTCTTTTCTCATAGTAATTCGTACCTGTATATTTATTATTATTTAGAATTTTATTTAAAAATAAGTATCTTCCAGTAATCAAGATAATTAAAATCAAAAGATAAATACACGTCTTTTTAAAATATTTCATAAATCACCTGACCAGAACTTCTTTCTTCTCACGCTTGCAAAAGTAGTATAAAATAGTAGGTAAAACTAAAGAAATTAACAAAAATAGCGAATTTGTATTCGTACCAATAAGATAAGAAAAGTTTATAGTTGAAAATCCACCTCCAATTAATTTATCACTCGCTATCCCCATAAAAATATAAGTAGCAAGAAATAATATTATTAAAATAATATTGCTATTTGCAGTTTCACTTATAGTAAGCATCGAAAATGTATATAAATAAAGCATAATAATTACTACTATATATCCATAAAACAAATTTGGTCTAGTAAAATCAGTTAATATTACCAAATTTTCTGCAGTGAACTTATTATATACAGTTGAGTAGATTGTAGATATAATCAAATAAGTTGCTAAAAACCCAGTGAAAATTTTACAATTAATAAAACAAATTTTTCTCTTAGCAGCCAACTTCATCTCATTATATTTATTATTTTTTCCAATTGAGTATATTAATCTCTTAGATAAATAACGCTTATATGTTGGTACAAAATACACTGCTAAAAATGGTAATAACAATCCCCAAAGTCCAAATAAATCTATAACTACAATAAACAATTGGTATCTAGATAAGATATGTATAAGATGAGTTTTACCATGTAATAATCTAAAAAAATCTTCTATTACAACGTATTCAAGAAAAAATATATGTATAATAACAAATATCATTACAATATCAAAAACTTTATATTTTAGCTTGATAATAACTCCATTTTTATTGATATACTTTAGGCTAATGACATTTTTATAATTATTCATCTGGCGACCAACTTCCAAATATTGTTTCAGTGCCAGGTACAACTCCTGAACGCACCATCCTTAGTCTATACTTATAATTAGGTTCAGCTCTGTTAGGTAAACTCTCTCTTTCACCACCTTTAGTCCATCTCCAATCCGATACATCTTGACTATTTCTGTCTATCATTCTATGTTTAACTATAATCTTTTCAGGAGTAGGTTTTAAATTCATAATATAGTTTGACCTATTATATTTTGCCAACTCAGGAGTCACATAATCCGTATAGGTATTAATGACTACTCCATCTAAACTTCCTATTTCTTTAGCAAAAGATACAGCAGAAATAAAGAAAAAAACAAATGAAAATAAAAATAATTTTTTTAAACTTTCATATCAACTCTTTTCCTAGTTAATTCTTTTGTATGCCATTAGTCTAAAAATATATTTATATGTTCATTGTATAGTACAATATGAAAAGTTTCAAGTTATTTTGGTTCTATAATATTTAGTGTTGGTAGTTCAATTATTAAAATATACCAGCATAATGTTTTATTTATTACTGGTAACTGTTTTTAAAATATTAAAGACATATTGATCCTTTTGATATAAAATAAAAAAACAACAACAAAATATAGAAAGGATTTCAATATGTCTATTACTAATTATATAATTAATTTACTTCAAATTTTAAAGATAATAATATTTATTTTTCTAATGAAATGGAAAACATTGTAGTGAAAGGTACCAAATTTATTAAGCTTTTTGCTACTCTTTCTTACAAAACTGATGTCTGTCCTATTTGTGGACATATGCATTCTGTTATTTTTTATGGCTTTAATAAATGTAAGATAAGATTGTTACCTTGTGCTGGTAATCCTATTTTACTTCAACTTAAAAAACGTAGATTCTTATGTAAAAACTGTAAACATACTTTTAGTGCTAAATCCAATATTGTTAATAAAAATACCTCTATTGCTAATCAGGTTTTTCAACATATACATATTGATTTAGCTAAAAAACTTAGTGAAAAAGATATTGCTAAAGCTCACTTTGTTTCACACTCTACTGTTTCTAGATGTATTGATAATAACTTTAAACAGTTTACTCCTAATTACAACTACCTTCCTAAACATCTTTGTTTTGACGAA